>CAZHBK010000023.1:0-13645 GCA_964530465.1 uncultured Nitrososphaeria archaeon
AGAGATATATGGAGAGAGTAATATCGATATAATCGTTAAAGTTAAATACTCTAATGGAGAGATTATTGAAAAGCTGAGAAACATATTAGTCGATAATTACTCTAAAACGATAAGAATCTGGAGGTGCGAGGAATGAAACTTGACTTAGATTTTGTAATTACTGTAGATAGATCTATGATGACAAATCATCATGGTAAGGAATTTATCGGATTCATGACGACAGGACCGCCGATAATACTACCGGAGAAAATATGGAATTGGATATGCATGCCTAAAATGCAGGTAGACGAATATGGAAGACCTAAAGAAGCACCATATGGATTGAGGAAGATTGAGGCTACACTTCAGAATGCTGGATTTAAAGCTGCAATTATAGACCCAGATTATATTGATAGATATGTTGGTGATATTAAAGCTATTTTAATCGGCCATCACGATTATTTCGCTTTAGGCCCTCCTAGTAGTGAGTGGTGGATTATTACTAAAAGAGAACCTGTGAATGCTAGAACATTTAGAAGATTTATGGAGTCTAAAGCTATGAAGAAAGCACGTAAGAAAGGCGTTAAAACAGTTGTTGGAGGCCCGGCTGCATGGCAGTGGTTGTGGAAGCCTGATCTAATTGATTTATGGAAGATTAACTGTATTATCGATGGTGAGGCTGAGAGAGTTATATTAGATGTTGCTGATAGGATATTAAATAATGAGCCAATACCTTTATACATATTTGTAGGTCCTGATGAAACACCCTCGATAGATGAAATCCCAGTTATTAAAGGTGCTTCAGTAAATGGACTTATTGAAGTTATGAGGGGGTGTCCTCGTAGATGTAAATTCTGTAGCGTTACTTTACGACCACTTAGGTATATCCCCCTAGATAAGATTGAGAAAGAGATTAAGGTTAATTTAGAGCATGGAGTTAATGGAGTGATACTTCATTCGGAAGACGTATTGCTTTATGGTGCTGATGGGATATATGTTAGGGAGAGGCCAGTTATAAAACTACATGAAGTAGCATTGAAGTATGTTAAATCTATAGCATGGAGTCATGCCTCACTTGCAGCTGTAAAATATGCTCAAGATAAATATAAGCTCATAACTAAGATTATGGAAATGGTATACAATATTCAAGATTACATGGGTGTCGAGGTAGGAATTGAAACTGGATCTCCAGAGCTAGCCGAGAAGATAATGCCTGCTAAAGCATTACCATATAAGGCTAAAGAGTGGCCTGATGTTGTTGAAGATGCTTTTGCTATAATGCATGAGAATAATATCATACCTGCAGCAACTCTAATAATTGGATTACCTGGTGAGACAGAAGACGATATAATTAAAACTATAGAGCTTATTGAAAGATTAAGACCATATCGAAGTCTAATCATCACGATGTACTTCGTGCCTATGGGGTTATTTAAGAATAAGGACTGGTATAAGGAGGAGAAGATTGAAGGAGTGTATAAGGAGTTAGGGCTTTTATGCTTAAAACACTCGTTATACTGGGCTGAAGATATATTAACAAATTACTATATTAGGGGAAAGAAGCAGATTCTAGTTAAAGCACTATTAAAACTACTTATAAAGGGTATTAAAACTAGTATGAGACGCCACGGCTATGATATTGAATTTGAAGAAACCGAGAAGGTTAAATCCCATACCTTATATGATATTGTCAAGAGAGTAGTACAACATATTTAGTTTTAAGTTAAAAGGTGAGTTCTATAGATAATTCGATAATCTGTAATTATGTATTAAATTTATGTGGGAATAGAGAAGTTATCAGTTAGTAAATATTTCAATTATTTTTAGGTGATTATATTTGTCTTTTAACCCTAATGCAATATATAATAGGATTTTGGAAGCATCTAAAGTATTATCTGGAGTAGTGCATTGGACTCCATTAAATTACTCATATACGTTTTCGAAATTAACTGGTGGGAAGATATATCTCAAGCTTGAGAATCTACAGAAGATTGGCGCATTTAAAGTTAGAGGTGCGTATTTTAAGATTAGAAATGAGGTTTTAAAAGGATGTCATGAGGTTATAGCTGCTAGTTCGGGAAATCATGCTCAGGGAGTTGCATATTCATCGCAACAGTTAGGTATTAAGGCAACGATCTTAATGCCACGATATACACCATTATATAAAGTACTTGCAACTAAGAGCTATGGAGCTAATGTAATTCTATATGGTGATACATATGATGATGCATATAGTAGGGCCCTAGAGATATCTAAGGAGAGGAATATACCATTTATTCATCCATTTGAAGACCCTGATGTAATTGCTGGTCAAGGTACTATAGGAGTTGAGATATATCATGATCTTAAAGATGTAGATAGAGTAATTGTACCCGTTGGTGGAGGAGGGTTAATATCTGGTATTGCGATAGCATTGAAGACTTTAAAACCCAACATCAAGATATACGGTATACAGCCTAAGGGTGCTTCAGCAATGTATAAGTCATTTAAAACGGGTAAGCTGGTATATGTAGATAATATATCTACTATAGCTGATGGAGTAGCGGTTAAGAGACCTGGAGAAGAGACATTTAAGATTATTAGTGAATTTGTAGATGATATGGTTCTGGTATCTGATGGTGAGATTGCTAGAGCGATATTCCTATTATTAGAGAGGACGAAGCTTGTTGTCGAACCAGCTGGTGCTTTAGGAGTTGCAGCTATATTATCTGGTAAGATAGATGTATCTAAAGGCAATACAGTAGTTGTATTAAGTGGTGGCAACATTGATATGATGCTACTATCAGAGATTATAAAGAGAGGGTTAATGCTGGAAGGTAGGCATATTAAGATTAAAGGCTTACTGCCTGATAAACCAGGACAGCTTAAGAAAGTTATCGATGTAATCGCTGGATTAAACTTAAATATTGTATCGATAGAACATGAACGTGGAAATCCACTAATAAATCCCGGATATGCAGAGGTAATTATTGAATTTGAGACACCTGATTTAGATACAGCCAATCAAGTCATTAAGAAGTTAAGAATGATAGGATTCGAGTTTAGTATAGTTTCAGAGTAATTATAGCTATACTATTGGGAGGTATAATAATGTAATCGAGGTAATTAATAAGACTGTGAAGTACGGGAGTAAATAAAGATGAAATCTTTTAAGATCTAAGTTATTGATAAATCTAAAGATAATGATATTAGCTATCGACCCAATTAAAGTCCCAACCCCTTCAATATTAACTCCATATGCTAGTGCAAGCCAGTTATTATCTACATGGTTAATTAACGTTATAGTAGCTGGAACATTACTTATTAATTGACTGAGAAATGCCGAAAATAATAGTATAATTAGGACTGTAAGGAGTTTCTCATTCCTAAGAGTATGCATTAGATACGATAAAACACCACGTATATTCATGGTGTATACCTTCTTAACTCCTCTGTCAAACCATAATCTGGTATGATCTCCCTCCCATCACTAGATACTTTAATGTGAGCTATAATTATAGAACTCCATGCTAATGGGACAACCCATGCACTCTCTGGTTCTCGATATTCACATGCCTCAATAACATATACTTCCTTAATTATTGCTTCCATAGTATTACGTACCTCTTCAGAACTTATCGAAATTCCAAGTACTCTTACAGGTCTCCCCTTCGGAGAAGGTAGTTTTGCATATGGATCATAATGTATTCTACCTAAAGCAAAACCTTGATACATTATCGGAACATCAATGTGAACTTCCCCCATTAATCCTCTCCTAATGATCGGAAGACCTACCTGTATGAATTTTAATGCATTTTTAACAGTTTCGACTGCAACTAAAGCATTTCTATAATCGATTGGTTGAGTAGCCTTATGAAGTGGGTCATCATGTATAGGTGGTTTAGACATCTTAAAATCAAAATTAGAGCTATCAGTTAAAATACATTTGATATTACGTAGTGATTATAATATAAACGAGGTTTATTATTGAATAAGGAATCAATTACCTCTATAATAGTATGAATTATAATTAAGGATAGCTGTGATTATTTTATTCTTATGCTTTTAACCATCGATATACTGTTTTCATTGGTATATTGAGTTCTTTAGATATCTCTTTAATGGAGTAACCTTTCTTCTTAAGTTCTATAGCTTTTAATCTTGCCTTCCTTCTGAAAGCCTTATTATACTTTGACTTATTCTCGAAGGTAATTATATCACTACATCCCACTAGATAGAGTGCGTATTTAAATGCGTCTAGTGCAACAGTATTTCGAACAATGTATCCTCTAATTTTAATCCTATAACCCCTATCAACATAATGCTTTAAATCGCATAGTATTGGCTTAATCTTCTTAAAACTGATAGATCCATTAACATCTACTTCTATAAGTCTCTCCTTCTCAATAATATTAATATCTAGCTTATGCATAGTATCCCCTCACATTCAGTTTAAATGATATTACTATCTTTAATATGAAATATCCCCTAGAGGTTGTTTATAAACATTCTCATTTTGAATTTTTACAAAAATGAGAAAAACTTCGATTAAAATTAATAAGCGTTAATTCTCATTATTATAAAATGGAAAAATGAGAATGAGGGGGTGATATAGGATGATCCCCAGATTAGCATTCATAAGATATAAAATCACTGATAGAGGACCTCCAATAATGAACTAAATTCTTTATCGTAAATATCCTGTATGTGCTTCATATATCTTTACTCCATGGAAAAGTTTTCTTACAACCTCTAATGCTTTTAGAAATATCTTCTTACTCGGATTATAGTATGCCCATTTGGGGTTTCTAACCTGAACGTATTCATTCTTGAGTATTGGATATATGACAATGTAATAATTGTTAAATCCCTCTAGCTCTTGATATACTTGATTAAGATTTTCTTTAAAAGTCTTAAAATTGTTTAATTTTGATATTGGAATTCTAAGTTCTAAGGTTACCTTATCATAGGTCTTTATAATTTCAATACTCCTTAAGAAGTTACTCCACAACTCATCATTATTGACTCCAGTAAGTAGTTTGAATGGTATTTTTATGTCTGTAGCTATATGATCTACTAACTCATGATTAAGAAGTACTTCGAGATTTCTACTTAATATTGCATTCGTATCTATACTTATGTTAAGGCCTCTCTCCTTCGCTATACTCAGTAAGTTTTTTAGTGATTCTAATTGCAGTAAAGGTTCACCACCAGTTATATGTACATAGTCGATAAAGTATTTTATCTCCTCAATATCATTTACAATTAAATCTATATCAATCCACTTACAGACTTTTGGATCGCCATCTGCAATTCTATAATTGTGACAATATGGACATTTTAAATTACACATACATAACCATATAACGCAAGATATATTCTTCTTTACATCAATTAGACTTAACTTCTTTAAACCAGCCATATATATCTTCATAGCCATAATGCCTTCTATTCAAAAACTCACTTCTCCTGGCTTCATTCCAGTTTTTCAATGGTCTGTAGTAGCCTATAATCCTACTCCATACTTCAGTCTCAGCACCACACTTAGGACATTCAAATACAATTCCTATATCCCTCCAACCACATCTAGTACATATTGATAATGCTGGAGTATAACTCCAATATATCAGCCTGCTATGTATTGAAAGCCTTTTAGTGAACTTTGCCAGAGCTTCTGGATCAGGTTCCTCATTAAGAAATATATGCATCATAACCCCTCCAGTAAATAATCCCTGGACTTTCTCCTCGATTTTAACTCTATCGATTAGATCGAGAGGACCATAGTATGGAGCTATACTAGTACTATATATCGGTTCGTTTGCATCAGGCAAATACATACTTAATTCAGGATAATATGCTAAATCGTTAGATGCTAATTTAGCAGCTGCACTCTCACCTGGAACTTCCTCTACATTAAATGGTGTATTATACTCTATACTCCATATTCTAGCCTTATCAACAATATATCTAACTACCTTAGACATCCAATCTGTAGCAAGCATCCAATTATTATATGAGCCTTCAAACCATAGTTTAGAATCACCCCCCATAATTGCAGCAGCTTCAGGAAGCCCGATTACTCCAAATGTATTGAAAAATGAGCTGTTTAGCTGGAATACCTCAGGTACGTAATCTAAAGGCATACTATAGAAATCTCTATACTTACTAGCTAACCTACAATATCTGTTTCTAAACCATATTAATCCATCTCTAACCACTTCAAGCACTCTATCGAGTAATTCGTAGAACTTATTATCATCAGATTTAGATTCTAGTACGAGTCTTGGAATATTAATCGTTATAACAGTCGTACTACCAGTTACATCTGGTAATGACCATATACCTCTGGATTTTAAATACATGTTTAAAATTGATTCGTTGAGATTATCGATATCTGATTTAGATAGCTTGAATATAGGTTTTAATTCCTTTAGATCTATATTTAATCTACAGCACATTGCATAAGACATATCTGGATCTACAATATTCGTATTAAGCCAGTAACCCACACCTTTATAAGCAGCAGCTTTGAAGATAGATTCCATTAGTTCTGAATCTTCATATAGTATTTTAGAACTCGTCATGTAGGTTAATATTGGAAATGTAAATGGTCTCCCAAATCTATCTCCCTCGTAGTGTACTTCAGTAAGTGCTTTAACAATCATTACAGCCTCATCAAGATAACAGTTTAATGAAGCATCCAACTCTACACCACCTATAATAGCATGTTCCGTATTAAGCCTCTTTTTAGAAGCATCCAAAATTAATGTAAAATTCGTGAATGGTGTTTGCATCCCTGTTCTACTAGGAAAATTAAGATTATAGATAAGTCTCTGAATACTTTGCTTAACATCTCTATAAGTTAATTTATCATTTTTAACAAATACACCACCATACAACTCAATCGCACTAAATGCCTGCGCACCACTAAAGTAATGCTGCTGCGTAATAAGGTAATTTACTATATGATCAACGTATGTATCTAAATGCTTAGCAGGCCTCGCATATACAGTTACGCTTCTAATACCTTTCTTTAAAACCCTAACAATGCTATGACCACAGCAGTAAGGTATGAATAGTGAGTAGGGAAGCTTATGAATGTATATTAGCCCTTTGAGATGGAGATCTAGTAGAGGTTTTGGAATAACTTCGTTGACTAAAGAATATAAACTCCTCTCAGCTATGTATGTGAGAAGACCTGTTGGACCAATATATCTATTAGCGTTTTCAAATACATTAAATGATGATTTCTCTAGGTACTCATTAATCCAATTACTCTCAAGCATTGTATTTCTCACCATTTAGGATATTTTATCCTAAATATAATCATCAAGTATATACTTATTACTCTAATGTTTCGATAGGAGAGTTATGTGAAAATATTACTTCCTATTTATTACTAGGTTTGTCCTTTTGGAGAATTCATACCCACATTTAGGGCATTTTACATAACCACATTCTCCTAGAATTGATAAACTACATCCGCTACATGCAAATAGCCTACTGTACGTTATATCGAATCTAAACCCACATCTCGGACATGTAAATATTTTCTTACTAGACATTCCAATAGATGTTTTATATGTTATTGTTAAATTAATTTTGAAACTTGTGTTGGAGGGTTCATCGTGGTGCACTGTTCATCATGTATTCAGTGCAGGTACAGTCTAATCCTCACCCTCCATACCCTTCATACTACTATTGAAGAATTTAAGTTTTAAAGATTACATTTAAGTCTTAATACCGACTTTTAATTTTCCAAGTAGATATCATTATTTTTATGAAAGAGGTTATTTATACTGCTAAAGCTCCTAGGCCCGTTGGTCCTTATAGCCAAGCTATTAAAGCTGGAAACTTTCTATTTGTATCCGGTCAGATTCCAATTGACCCAAGTACAAATGATGTTATTAGAGGAGATATAACCATTCAGACTAGAAGAGTTTTAGAAAATATTAAAGTTATCCTCAACAAGGCTGGATATGACTTAAATGATATCGTATATGTTACGGTCTTCCTAAGTGATCTAAATGACTTCTCACAATTCAATAGAGTTTATGCTGAATACTTTAAGGAGAACCCACCCGCTAGAGTAACTATAGAAGCTTCAAGATTACCTAAGGATGTAAGAATTGAAGTATCAGTAATCGCATATAAGGAGTAAATAGTAGATTATAGTGGTTACAATTCACGTATAAATTTTTATTATGAGATGTATCTAAATACAATAGTAAATTTCCTATTTTATAAGTAGTAAGATGTTTTATTTTTTGTAGTTTAAGCAGACTACTAGGTGATACCGAATGGAATATGTGATTTCCAGGAAGGAGGTTAGAGCTAGAATTAATAGAATTCTTGATGAGATGCATAGAAGAGGGTTAGATGCATTATATCTTGCTTCGTATGCCAGTGTAGCTTATGTAACAAATTTCTTCTTCATTGCTACTGAAAGACCTCTAGCATGTATTCTAAAAAGTGATGGCGAATCAATATTGCTAGTTCCTAGACTTGAGTTGGAACATGCTGAGAAATACTCGTATGCAGATAGAGTATTAAGCTATCCTGAATTCCCGGATGAAAAGCATCCTATGGAATATTTTAAAGACTTCTTTGAAGAGCTTAAGCTAGCTGATAAGACTATAGGTTATGATGTTGATGGATATGGTAGGATATATGGGTATAGAGGACCTAGATTAAGCGAGCTTTTAAAGAATGCTAAAACGGTTTATGCAGGCGATATCATTGAGGAGATGAGAATGGTTAAGAGTGAGGAAGAAATAAAGCTTATGAGGGAGAGTGCTAAATGGAGTATATACGCTCATAGATTACTTCAAGAATATACTGGTCCTGGTCTTTATGAAGATGAAATCTCATATACTGCTAGTAGAGATGCTACAATCGCAATGGCACGTGCGCTGAAGGGATTATATAGACCTGTTGGATGGATGCCTGGAGCACATGCTGGTTTTAGAGGTCAGATAGGAACACATTCATATTACCCACACTCGCTATCACAGCATTTTATCATAAAGAAGAACTCGATTTTAGTAACTGGTGCTTCAGCATGCATAAGTGGATATAGTGTAGAGCTTGAAAGAACGTTATACGTTGGTGAACCAGATGAAGAAGTAAGGAAGTACTTCGATCTAATGCTCAAGGCTAGAGAGGTAGCATTTAATATGCTTAAACCAGGTGTTAACTGTAGAGATGTAGATAGAGAAGTGAGGAAATTCTACAAAGAGAATAATTTAATGGAGTATTGGAGGCATCATACGGGACATGGTCTTGGACTCGAGATGCATGAAGCACCATTCTTAGATATAGGATATGATTGTGTATTAAAGCCTGGAATGATAGTTAGTATTGAGCCAGGTATATACGTACCTAACCTAGGTGGCTTTAGACATTCAGATACCGTTCTAATTACTGAGGATGGATATGAGATATTAACGAAATACCCAACAAGCCTCGATGAATTAATAATTGAATATTAATTTCTTTCTCTATACTCTCTTTTTAAATCTTCCTTAATCTTGGATTTAATACCTCGTCTAATCCTACAGCCATTAAGGTAAATCCTAATACTGTTATCATTATCATTAATCCAGGTGGTATAATACACCACCATGCTCCAGCTGCGAAAGCACCACCTCTTCTAGCAAAGAATAACATTGTACCCCAACTTACGTACCTTGGGTCTCCAAATCCGAGAAAGCTTAAGGAAGCTTCAAATAATATAGCGTCTCTAACATTTAATACTAGACTTGACAATACAACATGTATCACATTTGGTATTACATATTTAAGTGCTATATGAAGCTGACTAGCTCCTATAGCTTCAGCAGATTCGACAAATGCAGATTCCATAACTGTAATAGTCTGAGCTCTAACTACTTTGGCTGTCGAAATCCACCCTAGTACAGCGATGATAAGTATTATAATGAATAAGTTTGGTTTTAAGAATGCTAGAATCGATAATGCTATAACTAAATATGGAATAGCTAATAGGAAGTCTATTATTCTCATAATAATAGCATCAATAATGCCTCTATTCATACCCGATATTATCCCTATAGACATACCTAACAACGTAGTTAGTACTGCTGCTGTTAATCCAACAATAAGACTAACTCTAGATCCATATACAGTCATTGAGTAGATATCCCTACCCATATCATCAGTTCCGAGATAATACTTCGATGTTGGAGGTGTAAATGGCTCTCCTACGAAATCTAAGGGAGAGTATTTAGAGATATAATCTGCTGAAATAGCTATAGCAGATACAGATAACACCAATATTAAACCTATCATGAATGGCTTTGATTTAAGTAATAGATGTATAACCTCTCTTGTAGATGAATACTCAATACCCATCATACTCACCTCAATTTAACACGTGGATCTAAAATAGCATAGACCACATCAGCAAGTAGATTAGCTAGTACGACGACAATTATCGTTATAATGAATATACCTTGTACAACTGGATAATCAGATGATAGCACAGAGTTGTATAGAAGCAAGCCTATACCATTCCAACCAAAGACAGTCTCAGTAAGTATCGCACCAGTAACTAATAGTGGTGACTGGACAGCTAGTAATGTTACTACAGTAATTAATACATATCTCATTAAATGCTTAAAGACGATCAATTTTTCAGACAATCCCTTAGCTATTAATGTTGTTATAAAGTCCTCACCTAGTAATGATACGACGTCATTCCTTACATATAACATGTACGTAGGGATAAAATATATGATTAATGTTAGTAATGGTCCTATCATATGCCATAGATAATTAGCAATTCTAACGGGGAGGCTTGCATGAATAACCTCCGTAGATATAGTACCACTTATAGGTATCAACCCGTAATAGCTACCAAGGAATAGTAGGATGAGTAGGCCAACCCAAAATACAGGTGCTGATGCACCCATATAAGATAGCGTTATTGATATTCTATCAAATATCGAGCCTCTCTTCCATCCAGCAATCAATCCCATGAAAGTAGCTATTATAGCTGCTATAAACATACTACTACCCATTAATATAATTGTGTTAAAGAGTCTGGGTCCGAAAATTACCTGTGATACCGGAGTACCATGATATACAAATGAGAGACCTAAATTGCCATGAAGGAAGTTAATTAAGAATATAATATATTGCTCGTATAATGGTTTATCTAAACCGAAGGTTTTCATAAGTTCTTTCTTAGCTTCAGGCGTTAGTCTAATATCGAGATATACTGCTGTAGGATCTCCAGGAAGCAATCTAAATAGGAAGAAGGCTACGGTTAAACCAATGAAGATCGTAATAAAGGCTTCAATACCCTTTCGTACTAGATACTTAGCTACACCCATCTATTAACACCCATCTATTAACGCCGATTCACAAGATACACATAGTGATATCAATGTACTAATAAATCAGTAAGAAAGCCATAACTTAAATTCATTATTAAATAGATGCTGGAATCACATAAATTGCATCGTACTGAAAGAAAGCATGCTATTTATCTCGATATTAGATATGGCTTTAGGTAGTGAAAAATAGATATTTTATAAAAAGGACACAAGAGTTTAGGGTATGAGAGTTAGCCTCCAACCTTCTTTATAATTGCTAGTACTGTGAGAATTATATCGATTATTAATAGTATTATAACCGCAATTAGATAGTTAGTTAGTGAACTAAAGCTATTATAGATATCCTTTGATAATGTATCTATCTTCGCACTTAAATTACCTACTGATCTAGATACAGCATTTACAGCATTTATTACACCTGTTAAATTAATCTCTATTTGTGTAGGCGTTGGAGTAGGTGTTGGTGTAGGACTTGGTGTTGGGGATGGCGTTGGTGTTGCAGGAGCATACTCCCTAATACCATCACCATCTACATCCCTCCATCCAGCTTTCTCTAATATCTCCATAGCCTTCTTAGGATTATATGGGAAGGTTATATTTGCAGCTAGATCCTTATGCCACCACTTGTTTAATATCGTGTATACCGGGTATCCATATCCTCCGTTCGCCTTAATAATAACCTCAGTTCTATTTATAGCGTAGTTTATTGCTAGGAATACATCTGGATCATAGAAGAAGTTATATACGTTGAAGTCTATGTAAACTAGCCATAATCCGGGAGCTGCGACTACCTTTAGATGTGGGTCTTTCTTAGCTTGTGGTATTAATGTAATAGCGGTATCATATCTCTCAGTATCTACCTCTCCCGTCTTAATAGCCATAAATCTACTCTCGGCTTCTGGAATGACCTTAACAACGACTTTAGTTATCTTTGGTACATTCTTCATCCAGAAGTTGGGATTCTTCTCAAGAATGATATACTCGCCTGCAACTCTCTCCTTCCACATAAATGGACCAGTACCTATTGGAGTTGGATTAGCCCACTTCTTGAGATCCTTACCTTCTATGATGTGCTTGGGGGCGATGTATATATATCCGGATGCTAGGTCTAGTAGGAAGAATGGGTATGGATGCTTCAATATGAATTTAACAGTGTAATCATCTACTTTAACAACATCACTAATTATATCCTTTAAATCTACAAATCTAGTAGTACCCTGCTTGATACCCTCCTTAAATGTAGCGACTACATCATCTGCTGTGAAGGGTTTTCCATCATGCCAATAGACACCCCTCCTAAGTTTAAAGACGTATACCTTGCCATCTTCAGATATATTCCATGAAACTGCGAGCCATGGAACAATATTCATATCTTTATCAAGTCTTAATAGTGGATCATATATTAAGTTGACAACCCATATGCTTCTTAAATCTACAGTCATGAATGGATTCGTAGTTAGTATATCTGATGGGAAGGCAATCTTAAATACATTTTCCTCCGGCTTCTCACTCTTATACATATAGAGCATAGACCAGATGTCATATGCCTCTACTAACCCGCCAGGCATGATTGTATAGTTCTTCCATTCAGCCCTAATTACCTTTACTGACTGAGTTAAGTAGATTGGTATGAAACCTGATTCGACTGCAACCTTCTTCTGAATCTCATATAGAATTGTCTTTAATTTCTCCCTGTTCATAGTTACTCTAGCTTGCTCAATTAATTTATCTACTTCTGGGTCTATCATACACCAGAAGGATCCTATATCTGGTTTTGCACGACTACTATGAAATGAATTAACCATACTCATTGGATTAGGTGATTGAGACGTTGCTAATGCATACGCTTGATATTCGAACTTCTCAATTTTAGGATACATTATAGATGATTCAAGCCTTCTAAGCTCAAGCTTAATACCGACCTTAGCTAACTGACTAACGATTACTTCAGCTGCTTTATCCGACTGTGGGAACCAAGGTAATGACCAGAATTCAAATTTTAACTCAGGTCTTATAATCTTTTCTCTAGCATATGCTACATGCAGTGATATAATACTTAATGAAGGAAGTAGCAGTAGAGTTACAATGAGTGCTGTAATCAATTTAATTGATACTTTATTAAGATTCATAATAAGCATATTTGAAAACTAGCTTAAAATTTTTTTACTATATCCATAACATTTCTGGAAGTTAATCAGTTTCATCTTAATTACTTCTAGATGATGCTTTTTAAAATCAAACTATGAATTAAATAATATTAAAAGATAAAAATACTTTCACATTAAATATGTATGTTGATTATTATGGATCTACTCAATATTGAAAACCTC
>CAZHBK010000024.1:0-1694 GCA_964530465.1 uncultured Nitrososphaeria archaeon
ATAATACTCCATATTGTAATATTAGATTTTTAAGTTTTAGATATAATTGCTCTCTTCAACATATAGTTTCTAACTATAGCGATTATTACGGATGCTACTGTTATAATAGATGCTGCTAATGCTATTGATGCTCCTACTGGTAAGTCATATATGAAGCTTAATCCTATCCCGCTTAAACCCGATATCGAACTTATAACTGCCGATATAAGTAATTGTATATTCGCTCTTGAAGCGATACATGTGGCGGCTAGTATGGGTGCATATACTAATGTAAATACTAGGAATCCACCTACAATCTTAAGCATTAATGCTATAGATATACTCATGAGAATGATTATAATCATACTATGTAGGATCACATCTATCCCCTCTGCTTCAGCTAATTTGAGATCGAATAATAATGCATCTAAATGATGTCTGAAGGATGATACATAAACTCCGAGTAAGACCGCTATAACTACTAGGACTATAAATTTATCGAGTGTAACTGCAAGTATACTACCCCATAAGAGACCGCTCAACCTAGTAGTAGCTAGTACTAATGTATTACTCAAGTATATTGCTAATACAGCTATAGCATTATACAGCGAGAAGAGAGTCATAGCAATATTATTCAAAGTTTCACTACTAATTTTAGACGAGGAATAACCCAGTATGACGCCAGTAATTAATGAGAATACTAATGCTAGAATAATCATATCTATATCGAGTATTAACGCTAACGCTGCACCTGCTAAAGCGGAATGTGCTACTGCAAAAGTTAGTGTAGAAAGGTTTAATCTAGATGCATAGAAGCCTAATATAGCTAGTATAGTACTACCGATGATAATCGCTGGAATTACAAATTCAAACACCTAAATCACCTCTTACATTAATTAAAATACCGTCTTTAAATTCTAATACTCCATTTGCATAATTCTCGACTGGATTTACATCATGACTTACAATAACTACTAATGAGTTGAATCTATCAACGTATCTTCTTAAGATTTCAGCAATAGACTTTCTAGACTCCTTATCAATACTTGAAAATGGTTCATCTAGGAGGGCGATTAACGGTCTTCTAACTAACGCTCTAGCTATAAATACCCTCTGCTGTTGTCCGCCACTTAATTTTCCAATTGGTTTATTTAAGAGATCTACTATACCGAGCATTCTAGCGATTTCAAGTATATAGTCATTCTCCGATCTTGTGAGAGGCTCAAAACATCCCTTCATAGAAGCTAACCCCATGGCTATAACTCGCTTAGCAGTATAACTTTCATATGGAGGTCTCATAAAATCCTGAGGCAAATAACTACACATCCTCCTAACCCTAATAATACTCCTACTTCTAGTATCTACACCCATCAATCTCACGCATCCTTTAACTGGCTTCAATAAACCTAAGCAAGTTTCAAGGAATGTTGTCTTACCAGCACCATTAGGACCTGTGACTAATATAAGTCTATCTAATCCTATAGATATGGAGATATCTCTTAAAGCAGGTCTTCCAGAACCAGAATAGGCTACATATACGTTTTCAAATTGTATCGCATTACTTAAATTATTAAAACTTTCAAGCTTCTTAAAGAAAACCGGCTTCATAAGCTTACTCAACTACCGAATAAAAATACGAGGGGGTTAAGATAAATGTGAGGAATGGATTTCAATTAATGAATCTCACGTTATTTCCTACTTAATCTCCTCATTTG
>CAZHBK010000024.1:1704-13595 GCA_964530465.1 uncultured Nitrososphaeria archaeon
CATTTGGATTGCTACAACTATAATCAGAATTACATTTAATATTATTGAAGCTATGAAGCTATATTTCCAGAGTTTAATCTCAGCCTGCATGCTATTAATCTCCTCATATAACTCCCCAACTTCAATTGCTGATGACTTCCATCTATAATATTTTAATGCTTCTGCAAGAAGTCTAGCATTATACTTCATAACTTCAGTTACATTATTCAGGCCTAACGCCGTACCGGGGAAGTTACTTAATGCTACTTCAACAGCTCCTATTTCCTCAGCGATTTTAACGCCTAAATCAGAACCGCTCTGTAGATTGTCAATTACTAGTCTAGCATTGTACTTTGATGCATTCTCAATAACTGATTGATATTCCTTAGGCGTAATTCTCTCTGGAGGTCTGTATACAGCTACTATCTTAAAACCTAGGTAAGAAATGAATGCCTTCTGCCAGAGCATTACAACTACGGGAGTATTAATAAATCCATTCTTCTCTGCGAAATCCTTAAGCCATTTAGCTACATTATCAATAGACTTCAAACACTTATTCAACCTACTACTTACGTCAATACCTAAATACTCTTTCAAAGCATCAGCTACAGAAACATATAGCTTTTTTAAATTATCTGGAGTATTCCAAGGACCGCTAATCTTAACTAATGGTACTTTAGTCCCACTAGCTTCTTTAAGTGATTTAACCCAAGGCTCAAATCCATGATATAATATTAGGGATGCTCTTCTAAATTTATCTACATCACTAGGTTTGACATCGTAGTGAGCGGGACATACGGCTGGTGATGCAACTATATCAACATATACTTTATCACCCGCTAAATCCTTAACTATACTAGCTAATACAGTAGTAGTTGTAGTTACTATAGGCTTACTCTCTGCACAAGCAAGATTAGATAATGGTGTTAACAGGAATAACACTAGTATTACAAATATTAATAATACCTTCCTCATAGTACACCAATAAAAATATAGTGTGCACATTATTTAAGAAAATAGATAATACTTTTAAAACTATAAGTCATCCATTTTTTATCTTCTTAGAATACTTCCTGGTCTTGAATATAACTCCTCCCTGTCTTTAATGCTATCTCTGCCTTCTCTAATTCTCGAGCTAGATATGCTATATGCGTCGGTTCTGAAATAAGCCCTCTAGCTATTATCTCTTGACATATATCTTCTGCCTTCTCACCACATATTGCGATATCACATTTATTTGGAGTCTTTAGTGAATAGTGCATTACACATATCCTATTATTATCCCAATCAATCCATATCTTAAAGAATCCACATCTATCTACTGTAATCTTACTTCTAGTTCTTCTCGAAATATCTACTATATTCGAGCATAGATCGAGATCATACTTAAATCTATATGCCTTCTTCTCCTTAAAGAATAACATATCTAAGCCTAGATTCTTAGGAAATACCTTCTTCATCTTAGCGACATACATCATTTTAACTGCTTTAGAAACCTCTTTAATACACCCCCTAGTCTTATCGCTTGCTTCAGTCGTTAAAATAATGCTAACACCTAACTCATATGCTAATCCAACCAATAATGCATTCACTCCTGGTGAGTCGGCATCTAATAATTCAGTTACATTGCCAATACCCATGAATAATTGGATGCCAGGTCTTCTCCTAGTGAATGTATAGAATGAGACCAACGAGTCTATAAGACTTGGAGAGTTTAAAGGATTGACTATCAAGTCACATAGTATATTCTTAACGCCATATTTCAATGCAGTCTCTACGCATTCCTCCATGGCCTTCACTCTCTCATATGGATCTTCTGGAAAGTAATTCTCTTTATAGTCGAATGGGATCAGAACACATACTTTATCCTTAACAATATCATGTAATTCTATAATGCTGCTTTTATCCAGACTTACAATCATATCTACACCGTGCTTTACAGCTTCTTCAATTTCATTAACATTCAAAGTATCAATACTTAATGGTGCATCAGTCACACTCCTAACTACTCTAACTATATCTCCAATCTTCTTAGAGTTATCTTCTCCCGCAATCATACCAATATCAATTATATCAGCGCCTGAATCAACGTAATACTTGACTCTCCTAGCTAGTCCATTTTTAGATAGTTTAGGTGCATCTATAATTTCAGCAGCTATCCTAATTGGAAGTACTTTAGAAATGTATAAATTCCTAAGTCTAATATATGGCTCTCTCCCTAGATTAGATAATCCAATCGATAGATACTTATTATAATCATTTTCAAATGATTTATATCTATCTAATTTAATTAGCTCACATGCGGGTATTTCATGTGATAGCCTACCTCCCCTTTTAATATACTCTATTACTAGTGGTAGGTCTGCAGCATCTTTAGAGCCCTTATATGTAGGAATTCCAACTACTTCTTCAACTTCCTTACTACTCCCTCTAATTAACCCAGGTAGTAATATCATATCATATTTAGTTAAATCCAACTTCCTAAGATATCTAATAATCATCTTAGGGGTTAACAATGCTGCTACTGGAAATGGAATTACAAGTAGATCGAAATCAATACCTGCCTCTAAAGCATATTTACGTACATAATCCTTAGCTAATTCACCAGTTACAAGTAGGTATTTCATCATTTAACACCAGCTAACTCGAGAATTTTACTCTCTAACTCCCTCACATTATCAACTACAGTGACGTTATTCATCATCGTTAAACGTTTTATATTTTCACTATCGATATCTCTAATAGTTATTCTAATCTTATGAAAGCATTTAATAGCATTTACTGGGCAATTCTCCTCACAAACTCTACATCCATAACATTTAAGTAGGTTAATCCTGGGGTATTCATCGATTAATTCTATTGCATTATATGGGCATATATTAATGCACCTCATACATTTATTACATATTACTCTATCGATATAACAGGGTACTTCAGTTTCAGTAGATACATCAGATGGTAGTATGAGCAGAGGTGTATTAGATTTCAATGCTTGCGCCGCTATAGTTGTAACTATTGTGTCTGCAATTCCATATACGATTTTAGCAACTGTATTAGATGTTGCGGGTGCGATAACTAACATTCTATACCTACCCATATTAAACCTACCAGAATATACACAACTCTTACCAGCAATATCTTCGGTAATAACTTCCTCATAATAGCCTCCTGGAGATATTAAATTAAGATATTTTAATAATCCGTATATTCTAATTACTTCTTCAGCAGCTCTAGACAGATATGTTGATATTTTAAATTCTTTAAACCTTGATTTTAACTCTAGCATTAATTTAAATATATCTCTAATGAATGTTCCAGAACCGGTGACACCCCATGCAATTCTTATCTCATTCATAAATACAGCCTTCCTTAATTCTAACACCAATATTATTAGCATGCGTGTATAGTACCGTTCCCCCAATATCCTTAAATAATCTCTCTAATTCTCTACATATCTTAATAGCTTTATCCATACTATCTACTAATCCGTAAAATGCCGGTCCCCAGGAGCTTTGACCAGCTCCATATGCTCCATTATCAAGTAGTAGTTTAATTCCCTTCTCAATTATCTCATCCCTATATACGTCTCCTTGAACAACTGAAAACATTCTACCTACCTCCTTATCTAGTAAAGTGATTGCCTTACCAAATTCGATAATATCTCTATTTAATATTGCTGGTATCATTTTGAAGACTAGTATTTTAAATGTCATACATAACTTCTTTTTACAATCCCTCCAATACTCGATAACCTCTCTTATTAGCTTATCCTCTACATCTCCATGAACGCCTCTCTCAATATTAGGAATTCCTATAATAAATATCCAATCCTTGGGTATATCATATCTAAATATTAAGGGTGGGAATCCACCCCTTCTATCTACTCCACCATCAACTATAAAACCGCCGTATTTAAATGCATAAGTCCCTACACCTGAAACCTTACCCCTGCCTAGGATTCTAGCTATCTCCTCAATAGATATGTCAATGTTATAGAATCTCGTAATGGCGTATCCAATTGATAGAGCTAGCTGAGTACCAGATCCCAAACCTACATGCTTCGGAATTACACTGAAAACCTCAATTTTAAACCTTCTATCGTTGCAGTAATTTTTTAAATTCTTTAACATTGTGTCAATGTATCTAAGTGTTCTTTCATCAGGAGAATCAATGATAATTTCATCTGAGTCTGAAATGCATACTCTAAAGTTAGGTTTCTCTAAAGCTATACCTACTGAACCAAATAACCTACCCATATCGCCTTTAACATCTAAAATACCTAGATGTATCCTTGACGGAGATATAACGGTTAGTTCCATAGCTACCTACCCAATAACCCTGCCTTACTTAAGATATTATTCATAATTCTCTTATATGGTTCATTAGGGCATATTCTATTAACGATATCACTATAATGCTTGATTAAATCAAGTAATTTATTTAACTTAGTTGGATCATCAGCATAAATAGGCATTCTCGTAAGATGAATTAATGATTCCAATACTGCATGCTTACACCGTGTGTAAAACCCCACTCTAACATTCCTGATTAACAACCCGATTACATCTAAGATGAATAAAACATACTCATCATAATCAATATAGTTTAACACTTTAGCCTCAATAAATGCATCTATATCTCTCAATGATGGTATTCCAATAGCATAGCAGGTAAAGTCATAATCCTCCCTCTTTAATTCATTAAATAATGCCTTATAGAAGACTTCTACATCATCAGTTAAATTAATCGAGAGAAATGGATATTTTATAATGTTGTCTAGAGTTCTTGAAGGCTTGTAAACCTTCAACTCTAAGGTATTGTAATTTTTAAATCGAATTCCAAAAGGCCGGCTTCTATAACCTCCATTATAATCCTTTGTAGTTACTATAGCTTCGATATGTAATCCAGGCTTTATACCTACTAACGATAATGCTCTAGTTATCTCCTCTTTCACCTTAACATACTTACCAATTAATTCTATGAGATCGTAAGTAGTATTCATTATTCAATCTAGAAGTATAAGCTAACTTTAAATTATACATATATTAGAATATTACATTCTGATGCACCATCTCTAAGATGAAGTGCAATTATTATAATATGTCGAATATGAATATTAGACTTGGGTGATTATCTATGAAGTATTTAACTCTTGAAGAAGCAGGGGTATTCCATGGTCATATAGGTCCCTTCCTTACAATTGGATATAGAGCTGGTGAGTATGCTAGAGAGGTTTTAAAACCAGTTAATGAACATGATTTAATCGCTGAAGTTGAATTACCAATGGAGATACCATATACGTGTATATTAGATGGGATACAGTGTAGTAGTAAATGTACATTAGGTAAGATGAATATTACCGCTATAAAATCACCTGAGAAGAGGATTAAAATTAGCTTTAAATCGAGGAGTAGTGGAGTTAAATTAACTATGGAAGTTTATAATGAGGTTATAAATGAGGTATCTAAGATTAAAGATTTAAATGAAGCATCTAGATTCATAATTAATCTTCCCTTAGAGAGGCTATTTAAAGTATCGATTGAGAGGAGTTGAGATATGTATCTATGGGGCTCGGATAAAGGGTTCTTCTTTAAAATAACATATTCTGAGGAAGCTAGAAGACTACATATCTATAACTATGGATGTAATTTAAAATGTACATGGTGCTACTATAGGTTAAAACCACCTCTATATGATAAAAAGCTTGATATCAATGATATCATTAGAGTTTTAAGAGAGTATAAGTCTAAAGCTGATAGAGTAAATATTTTAGGTGGAGAACCAACGATAAATCCAAATCTGAGAGATGTAGTTGAAAATGCTAAGAAGATTGATTATAAAGTTAGATTAATCAGTAACGGCAGTAATATACCTCCTAAAGGTATTGATGAAGCTAATGTAAGTATTAAACTCTACTCTGACGATCTATCTATTAAGTACTGTGGTATTCCAGCAAGTATAATTCTCGATAATGTTAGGAAGATGTATGAGATGGGTATACAACTTTATATCTCAACAATATACATACCTGAATTTAACTTTAACGATATCATAGAGATATCTAAATTTATAAGTAGCTTAAATAAAGATATACCATTCCACATAATAGGCTATATACCAGTACCTAATGCTCCATGGAGAAAACCAACTTTAAGAGAGGTAGAAGAACTAGCATTTAAAGTTAAGAGATATCTAAGAAAGGTATCATGGTCATGTAAAAGCGCGAATGAAGTTAGATATAGC
Organism: uncultured Nitrososphaeria archaeon; assembly: GCA_964530465.1. Classification (GTDB taxonomy): domain Archaea; phylum Thermoproteota; class Nitrososphaeria; order Geothermarchaeales; family JDFR-13; genus CAZHBK01. The sequence goes on from CAZHBK010000024.1 coordinate 7,927, forward strand.
AGTATTAGAGTTGCATAGTTATGATGAAACATTGAATATATTAAACATAGGTATATGGAACATTGTAAATGATCTAATTTAATAAGGAAAGTTAACTCATATCGAAAGTTAAAAATATATTAACTTTATTATATGGCTGTGTTAACTATATACATGAAGTATGTTATCCTAATTACTGGAGGTGGTATAAGATATGACTACAAAGGGTAAAGATAGTAAGAGTAAGGATGTCTTAGATAAAATTATGGATGAGATTGAAAGCTTAAACGATCTTCTTAAATTAGAGCATCCCTGCGAGCCTTGTGCACAGAAGAGGAGGAGATTAATTGAATTAGCTAGGAAGCTTAAGAGACATGTCTAAACTTAATTTAAAACCATATCTTCACTTATTTAAATTCCTAATTCTATGGCTTTTATATATGATTATAGTTATAACTAAAATAATTAAATCTAAAATGTTAAGGCTTTTCAAACTCTAGATAGTGTTTAAGATGTCTGAGGAGGTTGATTATAAGAAGTCTTTATGTATTAGGTGTAGGTTTAATAAGGGTTATTTCCCATGTTGTAATGAGGTTTTATGTGAGATTTTAGGTTTGACTAAAGTTAGGGAGAAATGTATGTATAAGGTATGAATTTACAGGTTACTTAGCTAGTCTTCTAGCTAATGTATATATCAGCTTTGGATGATTTATCTTTGCAGGGCATATCTCCTTACATCTTAAATCATATAGGCATGATAGTGGAAGTGGATATGCTTTCTCAAATCCCTCTGTTATTGCAGTCCATATAGCGCCAATCCCACCCATATATGTCTCTCCACCCCAATATCCTGCAACCCTCCTAAATACCGGGCATACGTACATGCATGCACCACATCTAATACAATATAATGCTTCTTTAAGAATTGGATCTTTCGCAATCTTAGACCTACCATTATCTAGCAATACTACATGGAATTCCCTAGGTCCGTGTGCCCCATAGACAACTTTCTTCTCTATATCGCCGGTCTTACTAGGTCCTCCAATTATATTAATATAAGATGCAGTTTTATATCCGCAGAATTTCATAGTTGCATCTATAATCTTGATAGCATCATATAATGTAGGTACTATTTTCTCGATCCCAGCTATTACAATATGCTTCTCCGGTAATGCTGTTGCGAGCCTTATATTTCCTTCATTTTCAATAAGGAATATTAATCCTGGATCTGCAGCTATAACATTAGCACCACTAATACCTACCTCAGCCAATATAAACTTCTCTCTTAAAAACTTCCTTACAATTGATACCATTTCAGGTATATTATCTGGATCTACCTCCTCACCAGTAAGTTTCTTAAGCATTTCAGCAACTTTAACCCTAGGTATATGTAATGCTGGTGATGTTAAATGCATTGGTTTAGGACCTAATACTTGAACTAGGAACTCCCCTAAATCGGTTTCAAATACATCCTTACCTAATTCCTCAAGATACTCCCTAAGATGTATCTCCTCACTAGTAATACTCTTACCTTTAACTATTATCTTTGCATCTCCAACTATATCCTTAATTATCTCTCTAGCCTCTTCAGCATCTTTAGCTAGATAGCAGCATCCCTTATTATCCCTAATATTATCCATCGTCTCCTTTATTAACTCATCCAAATGCTCAATACTATATTCCTTAATCCTTCTAACTTCATTCCTAAGTTCTTCAAGATACTTCTTACCATATTTCTTTACGACTCTCTCATTGAAATTCCTCCAATAGCTATCTTGAGCTGCAGCTATACTCTTAGTAACTCTCTCATTTTGGGTAACTGCTGTTAATATATTCATATATTCTTGTTCATTACTCCATTTAGGAATTTCCTCTCTTTTAATACCTAATTTTAAAAGTTTTTCAATGAAACTCTCACTATCATTCATCATGAATAAAATTCAGTCTTAGAATCTAAATAATGAATGTATTTAGAAAATATATTTACTATTTTAACATTCTTCTGTAGTATGTTAAGATTTGATGAGTTCTTTAATTAAGTCTGATGTTTTAAATATTGTTTGGCTTCAAGCTCAGACATGTAGTGGTGATACAATAGCTCTACTAGATGCAGTTGATCCAAGCCTTGTCGATATGCTATTAGGGCAGGCTATAGGTCTTCCTAAGATTGAATTAGTATTTCATCCAACTTTAATTGCTAAATGGGGTATTCATCATATACCCCCTAAGGAGATTGGTAAGATTGCTATCGAATGGAATGCAGTATCTGTTTTAGATGATGCTATAGAGGGTAAGCTAGATCCATACATACTAGTAGTTGAGGGTAGTATTCCTAATGAAGATATGGCTAAGAGGTATGGAGGATACTTCTGTAGTTTAGGTGAGAGATATGGCGAGGTAATATACTCTGAAGACTATCTCAAGAAGCTTGCAGAGAACGCTATCGCCGTAGTTGCCGTAGGAACATGTGCTAGTTTTGGAGGTATCCCAGCTGGAAGACCTAATCCAACAGGAGCTAGAGGAGTATACGATGTATTGGGTCATAATTGGAAGTCTAAAGCTGGAATACCAGTTATAAACGTGCCTGGATGTCCAGCAGCCGGTGATTGGCAGATGTGGGTTTTCACACATTTACTATTAGCATTAAAAGGATATGCACCACTACCTGAATTAGATGAATACCATAGACCTAAGTACTTATACGGTGAGACAGTACATTTAACATGCCCTAGAGGAGTATACTATGCTGCTAATCTAACATGTGAGAAATATGGTGAGGAATACTGCCTATTCTCATTAGGATGTAAAGGACCTATAACATACTGTCCGATTAATAAGTATCCATTTAATAAGGGTATATGCTCCTGTACTCCATATGGATCACCATGTATAGGATGTACTATGCCTGAATTCCCAGACGAACCCTATGAAGGATTCCTAGTTCAGATGCCTCCAACATTAATACCACCACTTGAGTTAGTTCATGTTAGATATGTAGGTGTATTACCATCTGAACTCAAGAAGAAGGAGGGTAGAGAGAAATGAGTCGTGAGTTAATTTTAGATCCAGTTACTAGGATTGAAGGACATGCTGGTGTATATGTTAATTTAGATGAAGAGAGGAAGAAGGTAGTTGAATGCCATTGTTATGCAACTATGTTTAGAGGGTTTGAGATCATCCTTAAGAATAGAGAGCCTAGTGATTCAATATTTATAACTCAGAGGATATGTGGCGTATGCTCACTAGTACATGCATATACATCTGCACTAGCTAATGATATGACTCTAAGGGTATCTCCTCCGCCACTCGCGATGGCTTTAAGAAATCTAGCTGACTGTGCTGAGATATTATATGATCATGCACTCCACTTATTCCAACTAGCAGGTCCTGAATATAGCGAGGAGATAGTAAATAGATTTAATAAGAGTTGGATTAGGAAAGCTAAGGGATATAGATGTGAGTATAGGGATATACATGGATGTTATACGATGTATGAATTAATGGAGGCTTTAAATCCATTAAAAGGAAGATTATATCTCTTCGCATTACAGATGGAGAGAGAAGCTAGAAAGCTAGCTGCATTAATAGGTGCTAAACACCCACATGTAAATTCATTCATCCCGGGTGGTGTTGCTAGAACGTGGACTGTAGCTGATGCTGAGAGAGCTTCAAGCCTAGCAATATTACTAGCTGGATTCTCTAAGTTAGTAGTTGCCGTATGGGAGGATATATCAAATTTCCTATATGACTATGTAGAATATGAATCGAATGGTCTTAGACCTGCAAACTTAATAACCTATGGTACTATAGATGATCCAGAATTATATGATGCTAAATATTCTAATATGAGTAAGTGGGCGTTATCTAGAGCTTTCACACCAGGAGTTGTATTAAATGGCGAGCTTATTACTACCGATTTGAAGGAGATTCATCTAGGTGTTAGAGAATATGTTGAACATAGCTTTTACGATGATTGGGATATCGAATATAAAGCTGATGAAGAGGGTAATGAATTAGCTAGAGAACACCCATGGAATAAAGAAACGATTTACAAACCTACAACTAGAGATTGGAATAATAAATACTCGTGGAGTACTGCTCCAAGATGGTTTAATAAGAGGGATGATGCCATTCACGTTGTTGAAGCAGGGCCTCTAGCAAGATTATATATTACTGCATTAGCCGGTGTAGCAGAAGTTATATCTTCATATGCTGAAGTTAGAGCTGGGAATGGAGTAATTAGGATTTCACTACCCGAGACTAAGAGTGAAATGCTACCACCAAATCTATTTGATGAGATTGAATTCACATGGAGGCTTCCTAAGATTAAATTAGAAGATGGGAGACCTGCTGTTAACTCTATAGAGCGTAATAGAGCTAGAGCATTCTGCCATGCATATTATGCTGCAGTAGCATTAAAGCAGATCGATAACATATTCAAATACTTTAAAGAAGGAAAGTATAGCGTCTGGAATCCATTTACAAATCCAGATTTCTCAATGGGTGTTGGATTAAGTGAAGCTGCGAGAGGAGCATTAGGGCATTGGATGATCGTTAAGAATAAAAAGATATATAGATATCAAGTAATTACACCAACAGCATGGAATATATCACCAAGGGATAAAATGGGTAATCCAGGTCCCATGGAGGAAGCCATAATAGGTACTCCAATAACTGAGGAATCAGATTCAAATAATTGGGTCGGTATAGACGTACTCAGAGTAGTTAGAAGTTATGATCCATGCCTAGGATGTACGGTTCACTAGACCCTCCTACTTTTATCTAAATTTACATGAATTATAGTGTTTGAAATGGTCCATGAATGGGCTTTAGCAGAAGCCGTCATAGAGACTATCTCTAGTATTGCTAGAGAGAGGGGAATTAAGAAAATTAAGAAGGTTATATTAGCTATAGGTGTTCTTCAATCAATCGACCTAGATGTATTTAAAACCGCATTAGATATATTGAATAAGGATATTAAACCATCTATTGAGGAGTTTATATTTGAGGAGGAGGAAGCTAGATTTCAATGTATTAAATGTGGTTTCCAATGGTCTCTAAGTGATGTTAAACTATCTGATGAAGAAAGAGAGGCAATACACTTCCTACCTGAGGCAGTTCATGCATACATCAAATGTCCTAGATGTGGTTCGCTAGATTATAAGATATTATCTGGTAGAGGTGTTTTAATAAAGAGGATTGAGGGATATGCATGAGTACCGCTGAAGTAATTGATCCTAGGGTGAAGATTATACGGAGGAGATTATCGAATATAAATAGGATATATGCTATAGCTAGTAGTAAGGGTGGGGTTGGTAAGACTTTAATTTCAGTATTACTAGCTTACAAATTCAGGAGCTATGGTTTTAAAGTAGGTCTTCTCGATCTAGACTTTACAAATCCTGGATGTCATATATTGCTAGACATAGATATATATAATACATATCCAACTGAAGAGAAGGGTGTAATACCACCCGATTTAAACGGATTAAGATTCATGTCTATTGTGTATTACACAGAGGATAAACCTATTGCGTTAAGAGGTTATGATATTGATAACGCTATTAAAGAGATATTTACGATAACTAGATGGATCGATACCGATATCTTAATAATAGATATGCCTCCTGGATTGAGTGATGAGTTTCTAGATATAGCTAATTTAATAGATAAAGCAGAGATAGTAATCG
>CAZHBK010000025.1:0-13539 GCA_964530465.1 uncultured Nitrososphaeria archaeon
CTCTATATACTTCTTCTCTCCTCTTATTTCTCTAAGTAAAGTTGAGGAATCAATACACAAGTTGTAATAATAGGGTGCTTTTAAACTAAAATCTTATGAATAGAGCTGTATCTAAGGTCTAAGATATATTTCATGTATTAACATATGGTATAATATTATTTAAGTAGATTTAAAAGTATATATCATAATGTTTATAAGAGGTCTGATTTGATATGAGTTTTTGGTGGGTATTCCTATGGATAAAAAGATACTTTTGGCTATATTAGCTATTATATTATTCCTAGTGCCAGTGTGTCTATCTGGTGTTTCAAGAGCAGTATACGCTCAAGTTACTAGAACAGGGCCAGCATCAGATATAATTGAATTTGTTGCAGTACCAGCCGATCAAGCAGTATTAAAGTTATTATCTGGAGATATAGATATGTATATATTTGGTTTAACACCAAGCCAGGTTGCAACAGCTAAAGGTAATCCGAATATTAAATTCTATTATGCTCCATCTGGTTTAGTAGATTTTATATTAAACCCAGCACCTAGAAAAGATGGTAAGTTAAATCCATTCGTAGATAAGAAGATTAGATTCGCTATTAATTACTTAGTAGATAGGGATTACATTATAAGGGAGATTTATAAGGGTGCTGCTGCACCAATGTATACATTCTTATCACCATATGATCCGGACTTTGTTACAATATTCGATATAGTATCGAAGTATGAGACACCATATAATCCTGCTAAAGCAGATGAAATTATAACCGCCGAGATGTTAAAGCTCGGAGCTAGGAAGGTTAATGGAAAGTGGTATTATAATAATTCACCAGTAACAATTAACTTCGTCATTAGAATTGAGGATGAAAGGAGAATTTTAGGTGATATGCTAGCTTCTGAACTAGAGAAGTTAGGATTTACCGTAAAGAGATTATACATGAGTTTTGGAGAGGCAATAGATACAATCTATTATACAGATCCTAAGGATCATGAATGGGATATCTATACGGAGGGTTGGGGTAAAACAGGTGTTGAAAAGCATGACATAGCTACAATCTCACAATTCGGAGCACCGTGGTTTGGATATATGCCTGGATGGCAAGTACCAGAATGGTGGAATTATAAGAATGATACTATCGATAAACTGACATTGAGAATCTACTATGGTAATTACAGTAGTGAAGCTGAGAGGAATGAGATATATAGAAAGGCTACCGAGATGATTATACAAGAGGCCGTTAGAATCTGGATAGCTACAAGATTAGAGATCCACATAGCATCCTCTAGATTAATTGGTTTAACCTTAGACCTAGGTGCTGGATTGAGAGGATTATGGAATTTACGTGAGGTTGTAAAGCCAGGAAGTAACATAGTTAAAATTGGACACTTACATGTGTGGACTTCAAGGACAATGTGGAATCCTGTAGGAGGCTTCATGGATGTATATAGCGTTGATATATGGGTTGGAGTACACGACCCATGGGTATGGCCACATCCATTCAGCGGCGAATATATGCCATTAAGAGTGAAGTACACTGTTGAGACACATGGAGTTGCAAAGCCTATGGAGATACCTACAACAGCATTTATGTATGATAAAGCTACACATTCATGGGTTCCAGTACCTAAAGGTCTTAAAGCAATATCTAAAGTAACATTCGATCTATCAAAATACATCGGAACACGCTGGCATAATGGTATTAGTATTTCATGGGCAGATATATTATATAATCTATGGCAGGATTATGAATTCGCATATAATAGTGACAAAGCTGGCGTCGAACCCGCCCTTCCATACTTATACGCCCCTACGATGTCTTCACTAATAGCATATGAAATTAAAGGTAATTACCTGATAGTATATTCAAACTTCTCACACTTCGATCCAAACTATATTGCTGGATTATCAGCACCACCATTAGCACACTTCCCATGGGAGATACTAGCAGCGTCAGACTATCTCGTATTCAATGCTAAGACTTATAAGTGGACTCCATGGGGTGTTAATAAAGGTCCGACATTATCATATATATTCTATGGGCATGCAAAAGCATTAGCGGATGCTGTTGATAAGTTAGACTTTGATTGGTTATTAACGCATGTGTTTACTGTTAATGGAGTAACGTATGAGACTAAAGAAGACTTTGATGCTAGGAAAGCAGCCTTAAAGATGTGGATTAGCGAACATCATCATGCAGTTATATCTGATGGTCCATTCATGCTAGATATATTCGATGCAGAGGCACAATATGCTAGATTGGTTGCATTTAGAGACCCAACATATCCATTTGCACCAGGTAAGTGGGTATATGGAACACCAGAGAGACCGGAAATCGTGAATGTAGGTATACAGCCAGTTAAGATCGGTGAGGAAGCTACATTCCTAGTAGATGTAACTGGTCCTGGAACCCTACATGTAAAGTATCTAGTTAGAGATCCACTAACAGCTAGAGTACTAGTTGTTGGAGATGCTAAAGCTATTACACCGACTAGGTATGCTATTAAGCTAAGTAAAGAGATTACAAGTAAGTTAAAGCCAGGTCTATATGAGTTAGAGATAACTGTATTCAGCGATGAAGTAGCAATTGTAACTACAGGTACATATTACTTCACGGTATCAAAACCACCTGTTAAACCTGAAGAGATAATTGCAAACGTCACCAAGTATATTAAGACAACGATTAAGCCTGATTTAGCCTCATTGAAAGACGCTGTATCATCAATGGGTGATGCCATTAAATCACTTGGTAGCGCTATGGAGTCCATGCATAAGGATGTTACATCTGCGGTTTCAGACGTGGGTAAGAGTGTTGCAGGATTATCAGGGCAGATATCATCACTATCAGATGCAATATCAAGTCTATCGGATAGCGTTAAGAGTATATCAAATGCAATAGCTACATTAAACAATTACCTCATGGCGATAATAGCACTAGTTATAATTAACATCATAATAGCGATAATAGCAGTTATAAGAAGATAGCCTTCTATAAGATCCATTTGAAACTTTTACTCTTTATCATTATTTCTATATTACAATTCATCTAAGCATCCTAAGGTAAAATTTCAATTAAGATAAGGCTACTCTATGTAATGATTATCTTACTCTTTAGTAAATATTAAACCTTCGTAATCAAGTTTCAATTTATGCTTATATATAATATTGATAGTAGATACATATGAAACGTAAATACTAACATATTTTTTAGCTAATTTTTATCTTTAATAGGGGTGTAGCTAGATTTGGGTATTGCTAAAACCTTAGCCGTTAGAGCTGTTATTCTGTGTTTTGTAGTTATTGCTGTTCTACTCTTTACAGCTGTTTTAATAGGTGCTACAGGGTTATCTGAGAAGATTTATAGAGCTATGATGCAAGAGCAATTAAGAGCTTATAGAACTAGAATCGCAGCACATATACATAATCAGACGGAGTTAAATCTTAAGGTTAAGGAATTTGAGAAAGTGCTAATTAAGTATTATGGATTGGATAAGCCGTGGTATTATAGACTTCCAGATATGATGTGGCGTATAATGGTTTTAGATCTGGGTAATGCACGTAGTGCGCAGACCGCTAGTGGAAGTATTAAAATATCGGATATTATAATGGAGAGACTTCCTAGAACTATACTCCTCGTTACTACAGCTGAGGTAATAGTAATCATCATAGGGTTATTAGCTGGTACGAAACTATCAACTATAGCTGGATCACTGGCAGATAGATCTATATCATTATATGCCGCATTTTCATACGCCTTACCTGCTTGGTGGCTTGGTATAATTCTTATACTCGTATTTGGATTCTATCTGAGATGGTTTCCAACTGGTGGTATGTACAGTACTCCTCCACCACCAGACTTACCGCATAGGATACTTGATTTATTGTGGCATGCATTTCTCCCAATATTAGAACTTGTAATTGCATTATCTGGTTCTGCAATCTATATCTATAGAAGTATCTTACTAACAACAGCTCAGGAAGATTTTGTTACGGTTGCTAGAGCTAAGGGATTACCAGAGAATATCGTATTAAAAAGGTATATATTGAGGCCTTCAGCACCACCAATACTAACTAATATAATACTTGGGCTAGCTGGAACTATAGCAGGTGCAATTCTAACTGAGACTGTATTTCAATGGCCTGGTATGGGATTATTATATTATGAAGCTATATTATCGATGGATGATAGGCTTATACTAGCATTAACGTATATGTTTACGGTGGTATACGTGATTGCACGATTCATACTAGAGGTGTTATATGTTGTTGTAGATCCTAGAGTTAGATATTAGAGAGGTGTAGTATCCCATGAGTAGTTACTGGAGGGAGAGTTTAGAAGAATTCTGGAGAAGTCATGTTTCTAAAGCAGGGATAATATTACTTCTAATAATGATAGGCATCTCAATATATGTTGTAGCTACATATCCTCTAGACTATGGTGTAAGATATTGGAGTAATCCAGGTTATTGGGCGGATAATCCAAAACTAGCTGAACCCGAGTGGGTTCAATATTTCACGAGTATTAAACTACTAAAGCATACTGTCTTAAGGACTCCTTCAACGCCAATAACTAAATATATTAATGGAGTCTACTACAAGTGCTATAATATTACTTACATGTATGATGCAGATCAATTCCCAACATTTCTCGCTGTTAAAGTGAAGGGTGTAGTATTCCACTCTACTCCACCAGATATAAGTGTATATTTGATAACTCCTGATAGAAGGAGTGTTAAGATTGCATTTATAACTATCCCAAGTCCGCCTAAAAATACATCGCCACCATACGTATTCGCCAAAGATGATTACTATAGGTATGAGATCTCAGGCAATCCGGACATTGCAAAATACGTGATATTATACTTGTACAATAGGTATAACGTTACTATTCCAAGACAGAAGGCATTGGATATCGGTTATGAAAGATTACTATTTGGAATTCCTCATGTATTTAAGAATGGATCAATATCGTTTACTCCACATAAAGGAAAGTATATCATTTCATTTGTACTAACTACTAAGGATCCAAGAGACAAGCTTACTGAAGGTGTTTTCATTATTGGAGGTCATATTTACGGATTAATGGGTACTGATATAATTGGTAGAGATTTAGCACAGGGTTTGATATTTGGTTTTCCAGTAGCATTGCTAATTGGTGTTTTAACATCTGTATTAACGAGTATTATAGGTGCGGTATTAGGTATTATATCTGGATATAAAGGTGGTTTAATTGATGAAGCTATCCAGAGGATATGTGATATAATGAACAATATACCACTACTCCCATTATTCATATTAATAATGTTTATTGTTAGTAGGTATCCAGGTGTTTCAAAACTCGGTGTTATAATGGCATTATTAGTCATATTTGGATGGCCTGGTTTAACCATACTTGTAAGATCTATGGTATTACCACTTAGAGAATCTGCATTTGTTGAATCTGCTAAAGCAATCGGTGCTTCAAGCTGGAGGATTATGATGAGGCATATATTCTTATATGTTGCACCATATGTAATTGCTCAAATGATATTCTTTACTCCATCAGCAATACTTACTGAAGCTGCATTAAGCTTCCTCGGTCTTGGAGATCCAACAATACCTACTTGGGGTCAGATATTAGAATTAGGTTTTAGGAATGGAGCGATATATTTAGGTTACTGGTGGTGGATAGTGCCTCCAGGAGTATTAATAGTCTTCTCAGCAATTACATTCGTATTAATAGCATTAGGTTTAGAACCTGTTGTTAATCCTAGATTAAGAAGGAGGAGGTGAGTCTGATGCTACTAGATGTTAGAAATTTAAAATTATACTATAAAACTATTAGAGGTATTGTTCATGCTGTTGATAGAGTATCATTTTCAGTAGATAAAGCTGAAGCACTAGGATTAGTTGGTGAGTCTGGGTGTGGTAAATCAAGTACTGCAAATGCAATTCTAAGATTATTACCGTCTAACACGGCGGAGTATAGTGGTGAGATATATCTTGATAATATAAATCTAATGAATCTTTCAGACGATGATATTAGAAATAAGATTCGATGGAGAAGGATATCGATGGTCTTTCAGGGTGCTATGAATTCATTAAATCCAGTTATTAAAGTTGGATTTCAAGTTGCAGAGCCATTAATAGTACATGAGAATAAGCCTAAGGAAGAGGCTATCGGGAAAGCTAGGGAGTTATTTAAACTTGTTGGTCTCCCTCCTGATTTCGTGGAGAGATATCCTCATGAGTTGAGTGGTGGGATGAAGCAGAGGGTTGTAATAGCAATGGCATTAATTATGAATCCAGAATTAATAATTCTTGACGAACCTACATCTGCATTAGATGTTAGTATACAGGCTCAGATAATGAATTTACTTAAGAAACTTAAAGCTGATAGAAAGATTTCTATGATCTTTATAACACACGATATTGCATTAGTAACTGATCTATGTGATAAGATAGCTGTAATGTATGCCGGTCAGATAGTTGAACTAGGTACTGCTGAAGAAGTTATTCTAAATCCGAAGCATCCATATACTCAAAAACTACTAGCTAGTATTCCAAGACTTAGAGAAGATAAACCCGTAGAGTATATACCTGGAGCACCTCCTGATCTAGTTAATCCGCCTAAAGGCTGTAGATTCCATCCAAGATGCCATAAAGTTATGGATGTATGTAGGGTTGAAGAACCACCTAACTTTGAAGTTGATGGTAGTATTGTTAAATGTTGGTTGTATAAGAGGTGAGTTGAATGGATAAACCGATTATAGAATTGAAAGATATTAGAACATATTATCAAGTTAAGAAAGGGATATTTAAAACCGTAATTCTAAAAGCAGTAGATGGTGTCAGCCTTAGTATTAATAGGGGAGAGACCGTCGCTATTGTTGGTGAATCTGGAAGTGGTAAGACTACTCTAGGAAAAACTTCAATTAAATTATTAGAGCCATATTCTGGGAAGATAATATTTGAGGGAAGGGATATAACCAATTTAAAGGGTAATTTAAAATGGCTTAGGAAAAAAGCTCAGATAATATTCCAAGATCCATTTATGGCTCTAAATCCATTCCTGAGTATTAGAGATATACTTGAGGAACCCTTAATAATACATGGTATTGGCTCTAGAGAGGAAAGGCTCGAGATAATATCTAAAGCGTTAGAGGAGGTAAAATTACATCCACCTGAGGAATTTCTGTTAAAATATCCACATATGTTAAGTGGTGGTCAGAGGCAGAGAGTATGTATTGCGAGGGCATTAGTTTTAGAGCCTATATATGTAGTTGCTGATGAACCAGTATCTATGATAGATGCATCGAGTAGAGCTGAAATATTATATCTATTTGCTGAAATACAAAGAAGACACGGTATGGCGATAATGTATATAACTCATGATATCGCAACTACAAAATACTTTTCCAATTATATAGCTGTAATGTATGCTGGTAAAATAGTTGAGTATGCTCCAGCTAAAGAATTAATTAAAAATCCATTACATCCGTATACTAGAGCATTAATAAATGCAGTGCCGGATCCAGATCCAAATAATAGATTTAGATTTAGAGAGGTAGTACCAGGAGAACCGCCAAATCCGATCAATCCTCCATCTGGCTGTAGATTCCATCCGAGATGTCCGTATAAGAGAGATGAGTGCAATAGGATCGAACCAGAGTTTAAAGAGGTAGAGCCGAAGCATTATGTAGCCTGTCATTTATACTAACCTCTAGATAGATAATATAATGAAGTCTAATGGTGGGGTTCATACGTAGCATTTTCGAATCATACTAGTTAATGAATTATTAAAAATAGTATAGCTAGAATGCTAATCGCCCATGTCATAAATATCATATTCTGCTCTTTGCTCATTCTTTAATAATCATTGAGGTATTGGCATCATTATAGTTTTTAATATTTTAATGATTTAGATCAATCGCTTGGCAACAATATTACAGTAAAGTTTTCGCCTTCAATTCGGTGATCTCATCCTAAGGAATGCTTACTAAGCTAGTACATTGAGTATATTTTATCACTTATATCTACTAATCTTAATAAAATACCTCCCGTAATAGCATCATTAAGTTAATTAAGTATACTTAGAATGAAGTGATTAGATATAGCTGTAGTATAGAATCTATATAAGTGATTATTATGAGTACAATTACTGAGAAGAGAGTTGAAGAGGTAACATTAAGGAGGGAGATAGGGCTACTAGGTTCATTTGCCATGGGTTTTGCAGATGTAGGTGCTGACGTATTTCTCGCAATCGGTATTGTAACATTATATGCAGCTGGGTATGCTCCATTGGCATTTCTAATAGCATCAGTATGCTATATATCTACTGGATTAGTATATGCTGAGCTTTCAACTCTATATCCATACGCTGGCGGTGGCCAAGTATTTGGGATGAGAGCTGGAGGAGACTTAATAGGTTTTCTAACTGGATGGGCGATCCTTCTAGATTATGTATTAGATATTGGATTATTTTCGATAACTAGCGCTGGGTATCTAGCCTACGTAATTCCATGGTTAAATGGATATTTAGCTTTAAGACTATATGGTTATGTATTTAAGATTTCAAAAATCGGCTTAACTGCTTTTACGTTAGTATTATTCCTCATAGCTATAAATTTAATTGGTATAAAGGAATCTAGTAGATTCAACGAAATCCTTGTAGTATTGACAATCTCAGCAGAATTACTCGTCTTATCACTTGCATACCCATTCTCATTTAATCCAATACGCTTCATCCAGCAGTTTAAATATTTTGGTAATCCAGTTAAATTAGAGCATGTCTTCTATACTAATTTCTTAAAGACGAACGTTGAGAACTTCATATATGGTGTTACACTTGCAATGAGCAGCTTTATAGGAATTGAATCTATTGCGCAGGCTGCTGAGGAAACTAGAAATCCTAGAAGGTACCTCCCTAGAGCCTTCAAATACTCAATAGTAATGGTATTACTCTTTACAATGTTATTCTCGATATTAGGGCTTGGAACTTTAGGTTGGAGGGGCTTATCCAAAGTAATATATAACCCCATTGCAGTTATAGCATCTAAAATACCATATATAGGTCATATACTAGCATTATATGTAGCAGTAGTAGCATTCTTAATAAGTCTAGTATCAACGAATACAGGTATTATTGGAGTTTCAAGAGTGACATATAGTATGTCTAGATTCAAGTTAATACCATCTACATTTAGTAAATTACATAGGAAGAGGGCAGTACCATATGTAAGCATCATATTCTTTGGCTTAATAGGAGGCGCATTCGCGCTTACTGGAAATCTAGAAATGGTTGCTGGATTGTATAACTTCGGAGCTCTATTAAGCTATCTACTAGTAAACTACAGTCATCTGAAACTTAGGGTAATAGATAGAGATGTCTATCGTCCATGGTTAACACCATTGAACGTGAGGTATAAAGATACAGAGATAAGTATACTTTCAATAATCGGAATGCTTTCAACAGGTCTATTATTCTCACTAATAATCTTATACCATCCTGAGGGTAGACTTCTAGGACTTCTATGGATTCTAATAGGTATCTTAATCTTTACATCATATCGTAAATACCATGGATGGAGGATTACAGAGCCTATCTCAGTTAGAATGATGAAGCCCGTAATAACTAAAATTAAGACTATAGTCCTAATACCACCATATATGAATTCAGAGTTAGCTTATAAAGCAATATACTATAATATCGATACAATACATGATTTGATACTTCTATCTTATATTCAGATACCGCACAAATATGGTGAAGAGGTTAAATTAAATTGGATGGAGATATATCGGTTTAAGAAAGATTTAGAACAAGTATTAAGTGATATGTGTGATAAGTTGAGGAGGAATGGATATAGATGTAGCTATTATGTTATAGTCGGAACTAGTGAGTCGATTATCAGGTATATTAATTCTGCTAAAGTAGATACGGTAGCATTAATATGTGGTAAGAAACCTAGGGTTAAAAGTAATAAGGGTGTATTTTCAACTAATATTAAAAAGGATGTTAATATTCTATACTTGTATATTCCAGAGGCTGGATAACATGAAAGCTCTAGTTGAGATTGTAGTTGAGCCTAGTAAGCTTGAGAAGGTATGTAAAATGCTATCACAGATTCCAGAATCCGTTAAAGTATATGAGATCACTGGAGAGTTTGATGTATTTGTAGAGCTTAATGTTGAATCAATCGATCACTTACGCCACATATTAAAAGATGAAATATTAAAGATTGATGGTGTTAAAACAACTCATAGTAGTATCGTATTAGGCGAGTGGAAGTAGTCTAGATGCCTCTTAAAATACTACTACCAATAGGACCATACACAAGTATAACCCCGATATTAGACTTAGATAAATACATCTGTGACTTTAAACACTCAGAAATAACTATATTCTCCGTTATTGAAATACCATTCGTTACATCTCTCGAGCAAGATGAGATTAAAAGGCTAGATATATATACATTAATTAAAAGCCGTATAGATGAAGTAGTTAAAATTCTAGATGATATGGGCGTATCATCTAAAGTTAAAATAGTCTATTCTAGAAGTGTTGATGAAGCTATTGTTGAAGAGGCATTATCCGGCCAGTATGACCTGATAGTTCTTATAAAGAGGAGGAAGCCACCTAGGATATTAGGTAAGAGTATAAGTAGATCGGTACTATCTAAGATACCAGTACCGCTTTTAATCTTAACTATGGATTAGAGAATAATATTAATGTGATCTGAATGGAGGTTAAACTATCCAGTCATATAAAATATGCATTACTATTAAGTAGGAAGTATAATTTCGAGAAGGCGTTCGTTAAAACAGGCATCCCGCCGAATATAATCATGAAGTATTATAATGAGTATAGTAGATATCTCGAAAATAGAGATTTAAGAATTAAGTTAATTGAAGATTTACTAAAAAGTGGGTTTTCTCCGGAAGATGTCGCTGAAGCTATAGATTGGAGGGATTTCGAGTATCTTGTAGATGTATATTTGAGAAATCATGGATATATCACTATAAGAGGTTTTAAACTTAAGAAACCACCTAGAGAATATGATGTAATTGGTATTAGAGAGAGAATTGTTTTATGTATTGATTGTAAGAATTGGAATAGATATATAGATAGAGCGACATTAAAAATAATTTCAGATAGGCATTTAGAGAGGTGTAAGTACCTCTGTAACTTAAGTAAATATATAGGATTAAATATAATCCCTACAATAATCGTCATGAGGAGTCTTAAACCTATCTTTAATAACTGTATTATTATCTCAATTATCGGGTTTAAAGATCTCCTAGCTAATATTGAATATCTAATAGCTACAGGAGTTGTAAAGTATATAAGATGTTAGTATTAACGAGCTAATACCTCACGTGAAAACTCCTTACGAACCTTCTCAAGTATAGTGAACCCGCAGTAAGGACATGAGAGATAACTGAGTTCAGATATCTCCTCGGCAGTAGCTACTCTCCCACATCTTAAACATCTATATTTAATCTCTTTAGAATAAACCCTAATATTCTTCATAATCCATTAGTTAATAGAGTGAACATTAATATAAATTTTACGACGTTTAGCAATAGGTGCTATTGAATGAGGATTGGTGTTTTCATATCTACTAGAGAGCAGATTATAGCATTTGCACAGCTTATTAAAAAATTACCTACTAAAGGCTATAGAGTCTTAATATATGATATCTCTGAGGAGAGAGGATGGTTTGAGAAAGGAGTGCAGTATGCTTCATTAGACTATCCTAGACCTAATGGTTTAATAGATTTAAACTTAAATGATACATCGAGTATTGAGAAGGCTGTAGAGAGAGTAAAGCTTTATATTGAGAGGCATGAGTTAGATATAACACTTACTTATGGATATTCAATTGGAAATTTAATCGTAGCAATTGCATCTAGATCTATGAATACGCCAAATATACATATTAACTCTGGTTTAAGAACATATTTAAATATATTAGATGAGTATATTAGGCAATTTATAGATCATACAGCACACTACCATTATACACTACTACCGCAACATAATGGCAATCTAATTAATGAACGTATCGATCCTAGATATCTAAAGATATCAGGATCTCTAATAATTGATTCTGTTCTTCAAAATATTAGTAATGCGGTTAAGATGTCTACGATACTTGAAGAGCTTGATTTAAATACGAATAGCTATACGACAGTTTTCATAAATGATAGTAGTATATTGAGCGATGTGTTAGATCAGTTGATTAAATATAGTGAGTCATATAGCGAATATTTAATAATGCCATTACCGAGATTATTAAAGAAGTCTCTAATTGAGAATGATATCTATTATAATACCATGGAGAAGCATGATATATTATTCCTCGAAATATTAGACTACTTAGATCACCTAAATTTAATCTATAACTCTAAAGCTGTGATTACAAGTGATGAATGGATTGCAATAGAGGCATTAGTACTTAGGAAGCCAACAGTATTAATAACTAGGGGTAAGCCTATAATGTTAAATTGGAGTGATGTAAGATATATAGATATATCTAAAGTTAAAAATCTCGCAGATGAGATAAGTAGATTATTAAGAAATGCTAAAATTCCATCAAACTTCCTCAACACATATGGTGGTGGTACTGCTTCAGAGGTGATATCTGATTCAATAGAGAACTTCTTAAGGCTAAATCTTAAAGATCACGGGATTAATTCACTGATGAATGGCAAGATGTATGTAAGATTTAATTCTTCATTAAGCTTAGAAAAGATATCTTTTAAACTGCCAGACTATATTACGATATTTAAGCAATATCTATAGGTGTTTGAGATTGAA
This sequence comes from uncultured Nitrososphaeria archaeon, assembly GCA_964530465.1. GTDB lineage: Archaea > Thermoproteota > Nitrososphaeria > Geothermarchaeales > JDFR-13 > CAZHBK01. The sequence continues at coordinate 12,789 of CAZHBK010000025.1, forward strand.
GATTTTAATATTGCTACCGACGTATAATGAATCGGAAAGTATTAGAAAACTAATTCCCCTATTAGAGGAGTATATAAATTCAATTAAGCGATCTAGAAACCTAGATATTGATATTCTGGTTATAGATGATAATAGTCCGGATAGGACGTATGAGATTGTGAGAGAATACATGGGTAAATACCAGAATATACATTTGATTGTTAGACCATCTAAGATGGGACTTGGAACAGCACTAGCTAGAGGCTTTAAAGAAGCCTTGAATAGAGGATATGATGCTTTAATAACGATGGATGCTGATTTACAACATCCACCAGAATATATAGTAGATTTAATTAATGCCTACTTAAATGGTTGCGATATTGTAATTGCGTCTAGATATATTAAGGGGGGAGGGATTGAGGGATGGAGCAAGTTTAGAAGAATTGTAAGTAGTATAGCTAATATTTACGGGAGGGGTCTAACAGGTCTTAAAATTAGAGATTTAACAACAGGATATAGGCTCTATAGTCGTAAGGTATTAGAGTATCTAGCTGGTTTAAACTTAAAGAGTAGCGGGTTTGTATTTCAGGTAGAGGTATTATATAGGTTAAAGAATTTTAATCTTAAGATATGTGAAGTACCATTCATATTTAAAAGTAGAATGCATGGTAAATCTAAACTCTCAAGGAAAATCATATTAGAATATCTAATTAATTTATTAAAGCTTAGATTGGGGTTGCTATAGACATATCTTAGCTATTAAATTAAAAAA
>CAZHBK010000026.1:0-13488 GCA_964530465.1 uncultured Nitrososphaeria archaeon
TCCCATTGTAAGGGTCATTACAAAAACCTTGGAATTTATCTAAAATACTCCTCATGGCTAGATATAATCTAATTGATCTAGTCAAATCACTATCGTTAGGTTCAATTAACTCAACATTCCTATATATCTTTAAACAATCTTCAACTCTAACATCAGATACCTTATTATATTCATCAACTAATTCAGATAGGTCAATTTTAGAGATCTTTAAGTTAAAGAGTGATTTAATTATATCTAACTGCATATTACTATATACAAGCCATGGTGATGGATCTCCAAAAAGTACTATTCTCGCATTATAAAGGTTGTCTAATGCGTTGAGAACTCTCCCGTAGTAATGAAAGTTCTCTTCAAAGCTATATCTATCCTCATATCTCACTATGCATGATGGAATACCCTGGTATCTAAGTAATGAATAAGCTTCTATTGAAGATGCTAAGCTATTATCTGAGGAATGTGCTACTATCACTATAGGTTTTTTAAATTTAGCAAATTCAGTTATAACTTCTTCAGAACCTCCAGTGAGCGAGAGTATTATAAAAGCTGATGCATTATTAAATCGGTCAATTACTATACCCGCTGGATCAGAAATTTTAAAGCCTCCTCTAACGCCATATTTACTTACAATATCCCATACATCTCTAGCAATTTTATTTAAATATCCATCCTTATGTAATTTTGATGTTGCGATAATTAGATATATCATTATCTACCTTATATTTTAGGTATCAAGCATAAGAACCTGAGTAATCTACTACCTCTATTTATAATGGTGTGCTCGATATTCGGTGGAATATATATTACATATCCGTCACTAACATTATACTCCCTATCACCTATTTTAACTAGACCCTCACCTTCTAAAATGAATATCTCATGCTCCCAAGGATGTTTATGCAATGGTGTATTTCCTCCTGGCTCCAACTCAAACATACGCATTATAAAATTCTCAGCACCATCCTCAACACCTATTAAAACTCTAATTCTAGCCTTACTAGCACCCTTCTCAGCGACCTCCTTTGCCTCAATTCTACTATAATGGACTACCTTAGCATTCATCACGGTAATTAAATATCGCAGATTTATGGTTTAAGATAATATATTAATTGTGAATATACAAATCCAGCCTATAGTAATAACATCTAATTATAGCATATCTACTAATGCTTAACCATCTCTAAATTAAAATTCTATATGAGAGATGTCTAAGGTTCTAATACTCTCAGGAGATGATTTAAATAGATTACTTACACCTGAGAAGTTAATACCTGCTATTGAGGAATGCTTTATAAAATACTCACGTAGGGAAGTAGTTATGCCTAGTAGGCAGGTTATGTGGATCCATGGTAATTGGTGGGGTATAATGCCATCACATATCAAGGGATACGGCATTGCAGTTAAAGTTGTAAGTGTAATTCCAAGTAATAGGGATAGAAACCTTCCCACGATACCCGGAGCGGTATTATATTTCGACGAGGAAACTGGGTTATTAAAAGCATTAATGGATGGAGCAGTATTAACTGGTTTGAGAACCGCAGCTGCAGTCTCACTATCTATAAAATATCTAAAGCCTACTAATTCGGGAATACTAGCTATATTAGGTACTGGATATCAGGCTAGATATCAGGTTAGATTTGCATCTAAAGTATTCAATGTAGAGAAACTTAAGATATATGATATCCGGAGGAAGGCTATGGAGGAATTTAAAGAATATGCTGAGGGGGAGTTAGGCTTAGAAGTATATATGGCTGAGGATCCTAAAGATGCTATTAATGATGCAGATATTATTATTGAGGCATCAACAGCTGAAAAACCAATAATATATGGGAGGTCGATTAAAAGACCATGTCATATAGCTAGTATTGGTGCTCATGCATTAAATATGAGAGTGTTAGATGATGATGTAATTAAGAAAGCGGATTTAATAGTTGTTGATTCAAAAGATGCTACATATAATGAGACTGGAGATATTAGAACTCCCATAAATAGAGGGTTGATAAAGATAAATGATTTAATTGAGATAGGAGAGTTTATATCTAAAGGTATTTCTAGAGGGTTAAATGATATAACGATATTTAAAACCGTAGGTATAGCTATAGAAGATCTATGCGCAGCATATAAAGCATATGAATTAGCATGTAAGAAAGATATTGGCAAGATTATAGAAATTTAAGAAATATAAATAGGTGGTGGGTGTATAAGGGATACCTAAATTTTTAGTTAAAAATATAAGTAGGGTAAGATAGACTACTTAGTAACCCAGCCTCTATCTTTCATTGCCTGGTAGACTCTTGATACTGCAACTACATATGCTGCATCTCTCATGTGAATCTTCTTCTCCTTAGCAACCTTATATACGTCGTGGAACGCTGCAGTCATCTTCTTATCTAGTTTCTCATGGACTTCTTCCAATGTCCAGTAGTACCCTGTTACGTTCTGGACCCATTCAAAGTATGATACTGTTACACCACCAGCGTTACATAGGAAGTCTGGAATTTGGAATATACCTTTCTCATGTAGTATCTCATCAGCTTCAGGTGTGACTGGCCCGTTAGCTACCTCAGCAACTAACTTAGCCTTAATGTTATCAGCATTATCCTTAGTAATTACATTCTCGATTGCTGCAGGCGCTAAGACATCTACTTCAAGTTCTAAGAGTTCTTTATTAGTTATATTTGTAGCTCCTGGGAAGTCCACAACTGATTTATGCTCTCTCTTCCACTTAAGTACCTCATCTGCATTCAATCCATCTGGATTATAAATTCCACCCTTAGAATCACTTACTGCAACAACCTTCATTCCGAACTCCTCACTTGAGATTTTAGCCATGTAATATCCAGCATTACCATATCCCTGGACAGCTATTGTAGCACCCTTAAGCTCTAAACCTAATACTTTAGCAGCCTCTCTAACTGTATACATAGCGCCTCTAGATGTAGCATCGATCCTACCTAAGCTACCACCAATGCTTAATGGTTTACCAGTAATGATTCCGAATGCTGGTCCTCTTCTCCTACACATCCATTCATATTCATCCATCATCCAAGCCATGATCTGTGGATCTGTATATACGTCTGGAGCTGGAACATCAGACCATGGATCAATTATGTCGTATATTGCTCTTATATAGCCTCTGGATAGTGCTTCTAACTCCCTCTTACTCATCTCCTTAGGATTACAGATAACTCCACCTTTAGCACCACCATACGGTAGATTTACGACTGCAGTCTTCCAAGTCATCCATGCAGCTAAAGCTTTAACAGTACTTAATGTCTCTTCGGGATGATATCTAATACCACCTTTTGTAGGACCTCTAGCCCAGTTATGCTGCACTCTAAATCCGGTAAACACTTTAACACTACCGTCATCCATCCTAACAGGTATAGATACCTCTAGTATTCGCATAGGCTTCTTAAGGAATTCTAATGCTTCATCACTAATCTCCATATATTGTGCGGCTCTCTCCAACTGTTTAATTACGACCTCATATGGATCTATCTTAGCCATATCAGATAGACACCTCCATATCAATAACTTCTTTAGGATTTTTATTAACGAATACGTATAAACAGTTTATATAATATAACATTATGAAGTTTTAAGTGTATTAAGTATTATTACGTTAAGCATCAATAGAGCATTATCCTATATTATACATTAAATATAGAACATTGTTAGAATACAATATATTTTATGAGGATGAAGGAATGGAAAAAAGGTTATCTAATACTATATATTATATCTTGGAGGTTATGACATGATGATGTAATTCCTTATAAGTTATGTTCCACTGGATACATGGCAGTTTAATCTACAGATATATCTCTATAGTATATTAAGTAACCTTAATTATTAATGTATTCAAATATGTATTTTTGACATAGCATTACTGTGAGGAGTTGATTAGAGATGCTTGCAGTTATACTTGCTGGTGGATATGGCAAGCGATTAAGACCTATAACTAATACGATTCCTAAGAATTTGATTGAAATTAATGGAGAGCCTATAATAGTCCACCAGATCCGATGGCTTAAAAACCAGGGTATTAAGAGATTCTTACTCTTAACAGGATATCTATCTCATATATTAGAGGATTATCTTAAAGATGGTAGTAAGTATGGTGTATCGATAGTATACTCTAGAGAGCATGAACCTTTAGGTACTGGTGGTGCAGTTAGAAATGCATATAGATATTTGGTTAATGAAGACATCTTCCTACTTGTTAACGGTGATATTATAACTAACTTAAGTATATATCCATTAGTTGAAGCAATTAGAGGTGATGAATCAATTTATGGAGTTATATCAGTAGTACCACTTCCAAGCCCATACGGGATAGTTGATTTTGATGAAAATGGCTATATTAGGAGGTTTAGAGAGAAGCCTCTACTGGAAGATAAGTGGATTAATGCTGGAGTATATTTATTTAGGAGGGAGATCCTTGAGTACCTACCTGAGAAGGGTGATATAGAGAAGACAACACTCCCTAAGGTAGCTGAGATGGGTAAGCTTAAAGTAGTTAAGTATATGGGTGTATTATGGAGGAGTATTGATTCATTTAAGGATATTGAATTAGCGAGTAAGGCATTAAGAGATTATATGGAGATTGTTAGCAGGTAAGTTCAGTCAATTACTATATCTTCATCCTTCTTAGCAACGATATAAAGTGCGTATAATGTCGTAAGTGCAGCTATAGCTGCATTAGGAGCAATCAATCTATCACCTAAATTCTTAATCGGACCTTTAGAGTTTAACTCAAACACTAGTGATACATTCTTCTTCAAGAATATACCAGTAGGAGTTATCTCAATTATATCAGTCTTCATAATACCTTTAGAATACTTCAATACTCCATTCGAGTCATATATCATATCGGCAGTCATATCCACATATACCTTAATACCCCTAATAGTTGATGTAACTATAGCCTTATAATTAAGGGGTGTTATTGAAGCATTAGGTCTGCCTCTAAGCAATCCAGCCCATTCAAATCGATTAATTAAAATCCTAGGTAGGTCTTGTGTAGGAGATAGTATCACGCCTTGATTAGTACTATATATAGCCGTATCTGATACTAGATATCTAAAGTTATAGCCCGCCCTAATATTAAACATGTATATCTCTGATCTAAGGTATTTAGATTGATATATTGCATATAGACTGGATGAGAGTAATCCGATTAAAGCGATAATCAAGATTAATTTTATGAAGATCCCCAACCCTCTTCTTCTAGAGATTGTGTACGCTCCCGTAAATATATCCCAAGATATACTAACCCTCTCCTCTCTAATCCAACTAGGAAGTATTAATCCTAGTAATGCCATTCCACAAATGAATCCACCTATATGTGCGAAGAAAGCAACGCCTCCAATGGTAGCATATCCATATATTATCTGTGTTATAAACCAGAATACTAGGAAGTATGCTGCATTCGTGGTGAAACACCATGGGAAAATCCACATAAACCAGCATATAGTCATCCTCCTGTGTGGGAATAAGAGTAGGTATGCACCTAAAATACCGCTAATCGCTCCCGACGCACCTAAGGCGGGTATGAATAGGTTGTGAACTCCAACTATAGCAGTATATGCTATATGGAATGATTCTGCAATTAAACCAGATATGAAGTATAGAATTAAATACCTCTTAGGACCTAATGTACTCTCAACCTCCTTACCGAATAAATATAGGAAGTACATATTGAAGAGTATATGGAATATATCTCCATGAAGGAACATGCTAGATATAATCCTATACCACTGACTATAGTCTAATAATGTTACTGGTATTAATGCTAATTTATCAATCCAGAATGAACCAGTTTGAATAAAAAAGTTTTGAGCCGACGTAATTAAGTAGATTAAGCCATTAGCAATTATTAATGCTGTAGTAACTCTAGCCTTCCTAAATTCTAAACCAGGTGCACCGATTGGGAATATGTCCAATTTTAAATCCCCCAATTATACAACCTCTAATTAAAAACTCTATCTTTCTAATCTAAAAATAGTTTTATTCAGCTTAAATACCCCATATAATCTTCTTAGCTATCGGAAGAAGAGTCCATGCATTATCTAATACTCCAAGACTACCCTTATTCATTACCTCCCTCTCGGAGAACTTACTTAATCCATCACCCCTCATTAAAGGTCTGTAAATTATAAATGGAACTGGATCATCCGTATGAGCACCTACTGACGGAGGTGTTGCATGATCACTAGTTATAATGAAAGCGGTCTTATCTAAATTAATTCTATCTAATAATGGCTTCATGAAATACCTATCTATATCTTCAATAGCTTTAACCTTAGCATCTAAATTTCTATCATGACCTGGTTCGTCCGGACCTTTTAAATGGACGTATACGGCGTCACAATAGTCTAAAAGCTTAATTACTTTATCAACTCTTATAGGATAATCCTTAGATTTATCCTTAGATGGTGGTGATACCTCAGCCATAGCTAATCCAAGTAGATTTGCAATACCCCTCTCAACAGGCATTTCAACTACAGCACCCATTTTAAACTCATGCAAGTGTTTGAATAATGGTATTCCATAAGGTCTCATCCCGGCATCTCTAAGGAGTATCGCATTACATGGTAGCTTTCCTGATTTAATACGTCTCTTATTAACTGGATGCTCATTAAGAACGTTAATTACATGTTCAACGTATTTATTAACTAATTCAGCTGTAATCCTAGATTTAGCTGTTTTATCCATTGGTTCAGCATTCATTATGTATGGATCGTAATCTCTAACACTATGTGAGAACTTACCCCTTCTCTCATATGCTGGATCAACATTAGATACATTATCAGATAGCATATGTTTATTACTACCAATTATAACAACAACTCTATATGATTCAGCAACGTATGTTTTAGCATATCCAGAATAGATCCCTAAGTCAACATATTCAAGATCTTTAATTAATTCTTTAGCTTCATCAGTAGATATATCCCTTCCACACCTCCTATCAATAATCTTCCTAGTTTTAGGGTCTACCGTAGCTAGATTACCACGGAATGCAACTTCATAATCATATCTAAGTGATACACCTATTCCAAGTGCTTCAATAGGACCCCTACCAGTATAATATTTGTAGGGGTTGTACCCTAAAAGACTAAATACAGCTGTATCACTCTCAGGAGCTATACCACGTCCTAAAATATACATCATACCTCCCTTAGATTTTCTTGCAATCTCGTCGATATTGGGTTTATCTGCTAATTCATAAGATGTCTTAACATCCCTTATAGAATCTGCAGCTCCATCTAAAACGAGGTATATCAAGCGTGGTACTGCATACGTATTCATAAACAATAATATTCCTCTAATACTCATATTAACATTAAGCTATGTTATGAAATACTAGTAGACTTAGCATGGAAGTGTAATAAGATTGAGAATGCATACTCTTCTTCCATTAAGAGAGACCGCTCTTAACAGTATGGTATTATAGTATCTCTAAATACTGTATTTAATTACTTTGAAATACTATCTTATGTATTATGAGTATTCTAGCCATTGTAAATACTAGGATCATAGATATAATCCGTGAGAAAACTATTAGCAATGGCGCTATAGTTATAAAGGATGATATCATTAGTGATATCGGTAGTATGGGTGAGGTTGAAATACCTAGTAGTGCTGAAGTAATAGATGGTAGAGGTTATACTGCATTACCGGGGTTAATTGATGCCCATATTCATATTACTGGATTTAGATCCGGAGACTACTTTAGAGAAGCATTAATAATACCATATGAGACATTAGTTGCTAGAGCAATTAGAGATTTAGAGGCTATCATTGATGCTGGATTTACATCGATATGTGATGCAGGTAGCTCTATAGCAATCCACTTAAAACCAGCTGCTAATGAAGGTACTATTAAGAGTCCGAGGATATTTGCGGCTGGATATCCATTAAGTCAGACTTTTGGACATGGAGATATACACTTCTTACATCCTAAGCTAGTCGATGTAAGAGAGACTTTACTCCCTAATCCATTTGGAGCATTACTATGTGATGGTGTTGATGAGTGTAGGAAGGCTGCTAGATATGCATTAAGGGAGGGTGCAGACTTTATTAAAATATTTACAACTGGTGGAGTTATGAGTATGAGAGATAGACCTGAACACCCACAGATGACTATAGATGAAATTAAAGCTGTAGTTGAAGAAGCTTCTAGAGTAGGTAAATTCGTACATGCACACGCAGAGGGGGCTGAAGGATTTAAAAATGCATTAATAGCAGGCGTTAAGGTATTAGCACATGGAATCTATATGGATGATGAATGTATAAATCTAGCTATCGAGAAAGGAGCAGTTGTAATACCAACATTAACAATTTCAGAATTCATCATTAAATACGGTAGGGAGATTGGCCTCCCAGAATGGGGTTTGAAAAAGGAGGAGGAAGTACATGATATATCTATTGAAAATGCAAGGAAAGCATATAAGGCTGGTGTTAAACTAGCCACAGGCACAGATTTATTCGTCAATCCAATTAAGAATCCAGTATATGGATTGAATGCGATGGAGTTGAAGTTATTCGTTGAGAAGTTAGGTATGAAGCCATTTGAAGCAATAAAATCAGCCACCTTAATAGCTGCTGAAGCAACAGGTTTAGGAGATAAATTAGGGGCATTAGAAAAGGGTAGATATGCAGATATTATACTCGTAAGTGGGGATCCATTAGACAATATAGATGTACTATTAGATAAGAGAAATATCAAATTAGTAGTAAAGAATGGTGAGATAGTTAAACGAGAATTCTAACCCCATACTCGATTAATTTTCTTTATCACATATACTACTTATTTTTATATGATGAAAATATTATCGCTTAAAGATGTATGCCTTTTTAAGAAGATTTCCGGTAGGAAAATACCATTATTAAGCAATATATCGATAGATATACACTCAGGAGAAAGAATATTTATAGTCGGCCCCAGTGGTTCATCAAAGACATTACTAGCTAGAGTTATAACCGGTATTATTAAACCATCTAAAGGATCTATCAAATGCTACTATAATAAAAAGCTTAGGTATGGTATACTCTCTGCGGATCCCTATGGAGCATTAAGTAGTAGATATACCATATACGAGTCTCTATCAGAATTATTAAAAATTCTAAAATATCGTGATAGTGAAATTAATGATATTATTCTAAATGCATTAGGCTATGTAGGTTTAGATAAGAGCATCTTAGATAAATATCCTAAAGAAATATCGAATTTAGAGAAACAACTGACATCACTAGCTAGAGCATTATCACTAAAACCAGATATACTAATATTAGATGACCCAACATTAATGTTAGATCTAAGTGATTCTGTAAAATTCCTTCAGATCCTAGATGAAGTATTTAAAAATCTAAAGATCCCACAGATATATTTGACTAGAAATATCGAATATGCATTCAAATATGCAGATAGAATATATGTGATTCTATCGGGGAGAATTATAGAAGAAGGTTTAAGAGAAGATATAATGAAAGAGCCTAAACATCCATATACCATTAAATTATGTAGTGAAATTAGATATCCAGAGTATTTTAGGACTGGGTTAGTTGAAGATTTATCGATGGGTTATTATGGGGTTGGATGCCCTTACCAGAGATGGTGTAGGTATAAAACTAATAAATGCATGTATGAAACACCGGAATTAACTTCAGTTTCAGAATCACATAAAGTAGCATGCCATCTAATACATTAATATTGATTAGATTGAAGGAAGTAATTAGATATGCATTATATATTAGTTACCTTCGAGCCTTATATAAAGAGTGGTGATATAAGAAAGATCCTCAGTAAGGTTAGACTTAAATCTCGAGATAGTAGAGGTATTGAGATTGTAAAACTATGGGGTAGAAGAGCATTAATTAGAGTCGAGGATTTAAATACAGCTATTAATAAGCTGAAATATCTAAATGCAGTATCTAGAATAATCCCAATATATAGCATTATAGAGGGGAGATCTATAGATGACCTCTCTAGCGAATCTATTAATGTTATGCGTAAGTTAGCTAATATAAACACATTTAAGGTTGAATGTAGGCGATGGGATAAAGAGTATCCAGTTAAGAGTGTTGATGTAGCTAGATATATTGGTGCTAGAGTATGTAGTGAATTAAAATTAAAAGTAGATCTATTAAATCCAGATGTAATCCTATTTATAGGAATCGATAAAGATAAAGCATATATTGGATTGTATGGTAAAGAGTTGATTAAATTAAAGGAGGCAATTGATAAGAGTATTCTTAAGTCGGTAAGAGTAATTGTTGAGAAGGTTAATCTAGAGTATGAAATGGCTGATTTAATACAATTAAGTAGAGCTATCGGAGTAGAAATCTATATTCCATGGAGTACTGATATCGAAGCGTTATATCGAAAGGTATTAGAGAAGCTATCCCTTAATGAGAAGGATGTTAACGTGAGAATTATAAGAGATATTGATTGGATTCTTGATAGTAGTGAATGTATAATTGCATTAACACCACATGCTAAATTGAATGAAGCCTTTCTTATAGATATCGCTACTCAATATGAAGGGATTACATTATTGTTAGGTAGTGAGTATGAAGATATATCATATAAGTTAAGGAGTAAAGCAGATTATGAAGTTAGATTAGGTCCGATTACAGATCAACCAATGAGGATTTCAAATGCAATTGCATATGCATTGGGAGTAATCCTACCTGTTAGGGCAGGGTATATTTAAGAGGTATCACTCATATCTTAATGCTTCGACTGGATTTAATTTAGATGCTTTCCATGAAGGATAAGCACTCGCTATTAAAGTAACGATTACAGATAATGCTAACGCAAGTAATATATAATTCAGATTTAAAATAGGCGTATATACCTGTGTAAGCTGCGGAGGTCTTCTCATAGATGGAATTCTCGATGGGAGTAAACCTCCAGTAACTATAGGGATTAAATATGATGCTAAAATACCTATAGCTAATCCAATAATACCACCAAATAATCCAATGATTAATCCTTGAATCAGATATAAATACATTATATATCTATTCCTCATACCTAGAGATTTTAATATCCCTATCTCACGAATTCTCTCAAGAACTGAAACCATCATTATATTGAATGCTCCTAAACCAGCTGCAATAAATGATATTGCAGCAATACTTACTAGTAGGGTATTCATCTGCATAGTTATAGAGTTGACAGTTAGAATGATCTGCTCAACTGTCAATATATGAACTCTACCACCAAACATATATCTTAAATATTCAGATACCTCTGAGACATTATCTATAGATGATGCCTTAACAATAACCAGATTATATCCTCTACCTCTAAACATATTCTTAACATATTCTATCGGGACAAATATACAGTCATCTATAGGAATTCTAACTATCGAAAAACCATATTCATCTAGTATACCTATAGTTGAGAATATGAATGTTCTCCTACCTTTAAGATCGGTTGCAACTAAAGGCTGATTGACACTAACTACATATTCTCCAGTAGATGAATCATATGCTAAATTATATCCAATCAATACCTGAGGTGAAGGTGCATCTATATATATCGAGCCATTTAAAATTCTCAAACCACCTAATAATTCATTAAGGTCTTGAGATGAAATACCTACAAATGTAACTTGAGACTGATTTAAATTCATAACTCTAAGATTAAATGTAAATATCGGTATCACTTTAGATACCCCATTTATAGAATTAATCCTAGCAATATCTGCGTCTGTAATTGGATGTCTTTCACGCGGTATTATAACAATCGTATTAGGTCCTAATCTCTCGATATTTGATAAAATACTAGCTTTAACACCTTCAGTTTGAGCAGATAATGCTATTATAGCGGCTACACCGACGGCGACAGCTAACACCGTTAGAATCGTTCTAAGCCTTCTCTCTCTAAGCTGTCTTAATGCAAGAGAGGTTAAATCCCTAAACTTCATCTCTTAAACCTCTTAAGCATATAGAGTATTACTACTATGACTATTGATACCAGTAATATTATTGGTAGTGAAGGATACCACATGATATTAGATTCTCTACTAACTTTAGTGCTCTCACTATGTGCAATACTCTTTAAAACCCTAATAGTAACCTTAAATGTAATGCTATGCTCAGTCCTCAAATTATCCATGTAGGTTATTTTTATAGGTATTTCAATAGTATTCTTAGTAGTATTACCTAGAATCAAATTTATTGTGAATACAGTTGGAGTATTAACAACTATATTACCTATGAATACTGACTCCTCTCCAAATACTTCAACCGGTAATCCCTCCAGTATAGGTGTTGCAGAAACAGCATATGCAGTTGTAGTACCTATATTTATTAAAGTTATAGTTATTGAAAATGGTTGACCGACCTGTGGTGTTCTCGGGATTATAGATATACTTGAAATCTTAAGTATTATAAAGCCTCTAAGTAGGAAGTATACTGGTTTAGATATAGTGTTAACCATACTCGTGTTAACATCTAAATATTCAAGTTTAATATTCAATTGAGATGCTATAGCTGTAACTGATGGTGGAATGTATATCTTGAACTGAATAGCTGTTTTCTCCCGTGGTCCTAAACTATCAATATACTCCTTGCTAACTTCAAATACCCTCATATATTGGCTTGGAGTATAATCTAAGACGATACTCTTAATTAAGTGGTTCGTTGGATTCTCGATATATATAGTAGTGTTACATATACGACCAATAGTAAGCTCTCCATCAGAAGGATAAATTAATAACTTCAGAATTGGAGGACTAGGTTTAATTATAACATAAGTATACTCTGTATCAGTATATCTATTACTTAGTGAATCTGAGTATTCAATAAGTGCAGTAATCTTAACAGCCTCAATACTACTTACATACCCACATGAGACATTCAGATATATATGTCTTGTAGAATTGACTGGAAGCTTATCAATTATATACGTTAGGAGATCACTAGATATCAACTTATTAGGTAATTGAAGTTTCAAGATCACATTATAGAGATCGATTGATCCAATGTTAGATATATTTAAACACACCTTATATCTAGATAATGAAGTTAACTCATTAGGATGAACACTTAATTTAATACCAACTATACTCGGTTTAATCTCAATAGCATACTGATATAAGAAATCAGATACTAATCCCTCACTATCAATATATCTAACCTCAATAGAAATTCGATAAATCCCTGGTTTACTAGGAATTACAACTGGAATGCTTAAATTAAAGCATTCTCCTGGCTTTAAATTACCTATATGAAATTGAGAATATTTAGTAAGAAGGGTTAATGGCTGAATGCTTTTAATATAGAGAATTACATTCTTAACTAAATGCCTGCCAATATTCTTAATGTTAAATATGATTTTATCTTTTGTTAATGCTCTGAAGCTATTTGAGGTAAGAGAGATATCAAGAGATGATGGATAATCATACGTTTGGATCTCAATGTTAAATGAATAGCTTAAAGATCTATTATTATTCCATGGATCTACAT
>CAZHBK010000027.1:0-13197 GCA_964530465.1 uncultured Nitrososphaeria archaeon
CAGTTAGAGATAATATAATATGTACTAGTTTATCTTAGGTGATAGGAATGTTAGAGTTTAAAATAGTGTCTATTAAACCTCCTGAAGGCGTTAATATAATTGCCGGTACTTCACACTTTATTAAATCTGTTGAAGACATCTATGAGGCTTTAGTTACATCAAGTCCATATCTAAAGTTTGGAATAGCATTCTGTGAAGCTAGTGGCCCGACATTAATTAGATATGACGGTAATGATGAGGAGTTAACGAAGCTTGCTGTTGAATATGCGAAGGAGGTTTCAGCCGGTCATTTCTTCATAATAGTTATTAAGAATGGATATCCGATAAATGTGCTCCCTAAATTAAAACAAGTTGATGAAATATTAAATATAATAGTTGCTACCGCAAATCCAGTTCAGTTTATAATTGCTGAGACCGAACAGGGTAGGGCTGTACTAGGGGTGGTAGACGGATTTAAATCCAAAGGCGTTGAATCCGATAAGGATAAGAAAGAGAGATATGAATTCTTAAGGAAAATTGGATATAAAAAGTAGGCAATATTTGAGATTACTCCTATTATACATTAAGGAATTTATACAATGTATCTGGATATTCAGAATGAATAATATATATCTTATTTGGTTTTACCTCTTCAAATACTCTTTTTAAATCTATTGGGTGTATATGTCCACTTGAATGTATCCTGTAAGAGGGTACGCCCATCGCATATAACCAATTTAAGACTTTCTCCTGACTAATCATACTCTCCTCATTGAATGGCTCTGAGTTGCTAAATATTGCTATAGATCCTGATGGTATTCCAGCATTATATAACTGATTTAAATACTCAGTGAAGTCTAGATATATCGTATCATTATATATCTCATTAAAATCCCTACCTAACATTTCAAATCCTCTCGATATCCAAATATCATAATATTTTTTCCTCCATCCAACTATTCTAGATGCCGTCGAGATTATCTTAACTCTATCTACGTCTAACTTAATCTTCCTCCTTATTTTCTCATCACGTTCTATTAAATTCCATATGAATATGAAGTGCTTATCTGTTATAGCTATGTATTTATCGAGTCCATCTAATGCATGTATTATAGTCTCTAGTCGATCAATATCTAATCTAGATGATGTTAGTAATATCGGCTTATTTAGTCTAAATATATCTTTAAATATCTGGAGGACGTATATTTCACTTTCAAGCGAGGAATCCTGTATCCTAGTCCCTTCCGTGATTAACAACTCGACTTCGTCTTCTGCAGCCCTCTCTATAAAATCTCTAGTTAAACTCCTACCTAGTATCTCACCATGTAGTCTATAATCTCCAGTATATGCGATTAATCCTTCGGGCGTCTCTATGATAAATCCGTATGAGCCTGGAATGCTATGATCTACATGTATGGGTTTAACTGTAAATACATCTGATTTAATTATATCTCCTGTTCTAAATTTACGTAGTTTTACTCCTTCATAACTTTCATACGGGTTCTCTCTCCCAATTAGTCTTCTAGTCTCCTCAATGATATAACCTGTCTCACCAATGTATACTGGAATATCTCTATTGATCTGACTTAATAATCCGATATGATCTAAATGTGCATGTGATATAAATACAGCATGTATATTAGATTCATATCCTATAGGCTCTAAGGAATTACCTCTTAAAATCCATTTGGTATATAATCCATTGATCCAATTAGCAACACCTAATCGAGCCATTTCATCAATTCCTCTATGTCTTCTAATCGGCCATTCATAGAATCTCCTATATCTATTAAATGAGAGACCTAAATCAAGTACTATCCTGGAGCCTTTATAATCCAATACGATTATATTACCTCCTACTTCGCCGACTCCTCCGAAAAATAATATGCTTAGGTTACCGATTTTAACGTAGTCTATTGGATTTTCTTTAAGCATAATCCTCAACGGATTCAATAATCTTCTTTAATCTATTAACTGCATCAATAGAGTTATACCCTGATACATATATAAATCCCTCTCTTCCAAAACCACCTAAATCAATTATAATCTTCTTAAATCCACTCACCCTATTTAATAACTCTAAATCGCTATCTATCCTAAACTCCTCATATTCATTAAGATATCTCTCTTTAATCACATTATATAACTTATTGTTGAATCCAATACCTGTTAATCCTTTAATCATACAGTTCGACTTTTTAAACAGTTCTCTTACTATATTCGCCATATGAGCAGAGCCTCCAATTTTAGGAGTTGAATATACTATAACTTTATCATCTACTACATTAATCCTACCTGGATAGCCAATTACTGGATAATCACCATTTAAAGGTTCTACCTCAATTAATCTAACTATATTCGTACCTATTAACGGGATATACTTAGCAATATTAGATATTGAGCTAAATATTTTAAATGCCTCTTCAACCTCTCTATATGCCCTCAATACTACATCCTCACTATAAACATTGATTATATATCTATATAGTTCCTCTGCCTTACTACTATATGTATGTCTTTTGAGTAAGCTTACTATTTCTCTATGGAAGATGCCTTTAGTTAACCATGTAATCCATAAATCATGAAGTAGTTTGATATACTCGCTAGGTGTGTATCCGAGTGATAATACACTTTCTGTAACTCTATCTAAATCATTTTTAATATAATCGAGATATCTGCTAATAACCTTTAACCTCCTTCTATATAATTTTGAAGCTGCTGTAGGAGAGATACCTAATCTTCGGGCTATCTCACTTAACTTAAATCCTCTCTTAACTCCTATAGAGATGATATATGCTTTAATTTCAGGTAATATAACTCTTACATAATACTCTTCAGGTGTTATCATTTCCTATCTTAGCTCTCTAATAGTAGCTAATACTTCAGATTCAATTTTACATTTACTACATATATCCCCTATACTTGGCCCTCCACAGATTTTACATGTATCTAGCTTAATAGGTTCTATATTCCTCTCTAATATTGGTATTAGTTTCCTAATAAATACATTAAACAGCCTCCTTTTAATTGTTGGATCCTTCCTTTCCCATCGATTAAGAATATCCTTCCTCCATATACTTCTCGCACCCTTACTTAACGGGCATATCATATCTACATGGGGGATACTAAGTACCTTAATATAGTGTTTTATCTCCCACCCGTGATGTTTCACTAGGGGCTTTACTTTTCTAACCTGTTTTTCATGTTTGGGTTCTAATGCGGGTTTCATACTTATTAATCCTTGAAAATCTCCCTCGATAAATAGGTTCAGCATTACTTCTACAATATCATCTAGATTATGTCCTGTTGCTAGTACGTTAAATCCATTCTCATATGCTAACTTAGTTAAATAACTTCTTTTAATTATACTGCATGCTCCACATATCCTCTGCTTGTATTTCGTTCTAAGCAGGTCTGGAATAGTATATCCTCGCTCATTTTTTAAGTCATAAATTATAAGTGGCATATCCATAGTCTTAGATAATTCTTTAACAACTTCTAAACTATGTCTGGAGTATTCTCCGATTCCTAAGTTTAAATGGATTATTGTAATATCTAAATCTGGATATGCATATTTCAAACTATGTACTAATGCAGTACTATCTTTACCTCCGGAAACAGCTACAGCTATCTTATCAGTATTTCTAAACATTTTAAATTCCTCAACTGTCTTAGTAAGTCTCTTAATGAAGTACTTTATGAAGCAGTCATTACATAAAGCTAGTCTAGCGTATCTTAGTTTAACCACTGCATCTCTCTCCTTACACCACATACATCGGGTCATAATACTAGAATAGAATTACTAGTTGAGTATAAATTAATAGGTTATAATTAATTATTTTTAGATCTATCTATATTAAGCGTTTCTATTTTAAAATATGTTACGTGTTTAGCAAACATTATAGATACATGTTTGATATGAGTCTCATTTAATTCAATAGTATCTGGTCTCTACATGCCTGCACCATTGATCCTTAAGATACCAGTTTATTTTGAAAGACAGTTTAGAAACATGCTGTTAGAGGATGATTTTGAGAGGATTCTATGCATGCTTGGGAGGAAAACGAGAGAGCAAACTGATCCGACTTATATCGACTATATTATCTATATGCTCTTAGAGTTAAATATATTATCATTATCGTATAGTAAGATTATAGAGAATTTAGATAGGTATTCATTAGAGAAGTTTAAAAGATTTCATATAAGAAACATCGATAACCTTAGGAGATGCTTCATTAGAATGCTTAGTAGTAGTGAGCATGATTTTATGAGGAAATATGGATTAGATAATACTTGGCTTAGAATTAAGATTCTATCCAGATCTCCTAGTATGGGATTAGATAACGAGTATTACAGGATTATAATTAACGAGGTTCGTAGTTCTATATCTAAGATAATATACGAGAATTATAATCATGAGGCACTTAAGAGAGTAATCCGTTTCTCAATCAGATTAGGTATAGAATTAAATTTACTTATGGCATGGTACTTAACGTACTTTATAATGTCCTCATATTTATCGCAAACTATTCTAGATAGATATATCAATGAACTAATATATGCAGTCGGCAGTATAAATCCTGAGGGTCTGCTAACTAGACTAGCTTCATTTTACGAATATAGCGTAAGTAAATTAATAGGGAATCTTCATAATTTCTTTAAGATCTACTCAAAGTATATAGATATAAAATTGATTAGTAAACCTAAGTTTCATATTAGAGCTAGGGTTTCAGGATGTCTATTCAGGCATATTCAAGCGATTATTGCAAAAGACATATTTAAGACTGATAATGTAAGTATTGGAAGCGAGCTTACATGTGTACCCTGCTTACTTATATGGAAGCTTATTTATAAACGCACATCTAATATATCTGATCTGAATAGTATACCGATAATTACATCTAAATCAGATCATAATTGTGATTTAACGATAGGTTTAAGGATTAAATCAGCAGAGCATCCATCATCACTATTAATATAGCTTTAAGTAGGGAGGATGAATTAAGATATAAGTGGTTTACGTTTTAAGAATATATCTTTATACTCGCAAGGCCTCTTTTCTGGACACACACCAAATACTCTACATGGTGGTAAGCTGTATTGTCCTATAGCTGGATTCATTTGGGAAATATATCTAGATATATCGTTACATATCATTCTAATCTCCCATTGAGCTCTCATACATCTTCTAATTGGTACTGCATTAACATAATTCCACTCATCAATTCTAATTAAATCATATATCTTATGTGCATGTGAGATTAATCCTATAACCTCAGACTTCTTATATCCCTCATTAATTAATTGATGATATAATCTATACAGTTCTTCGACAATCTCTTTAAATTTATCACTCCATCCCCTTCTACGGATTTCAGGTGGTATTACATACTCTAATCTATTTAATGCATGATAGATAGATTCAACTATATGCATCCAAGTTCTCTGTCTAAGTGCTTGATGTAATGCTGCAATACTCATCTTAACTAGAAACGTATATGTATTATGCTTGAGTAAGTTCATAAGCTCCTCTGACTCATTCTTTAATGCTTCTATAAGTTCCTCCCTTTTAACATTGAACACTATATTATAGCTAACTAGCTTTATATCAGGGTATTCATATGTAGATGCTAGATTGCTAATATGATCGTCCTCTGTAAATAAATTAGGTGATGGATAGTACTTCAATACATTATAATTGGCCCCCCTATCTTTAAATACTTCTGGAGCTATTTTAGATACTTCTTGAATCATCATATCTATAAGCATTTTAATAATTTTAGGTACACACCTTCCCTTAGCCATTAATATCAAATGTGTTAACTCTCTAGCATTTCCAACTGTTTGAATATTAGTAACTGTATAGAGAGGGAGTATATATCTAGCGTCTTCCTTAGGAATACCATCTGATACCATAGCATAATATAATTTAAAACTTTTTATCACTATACTCTTTACCCTCTTATCTCTTAATATTTCACTAGGTAGGTATACTCCATATGGCTCTACATACCTCATTGACTGCTGTAGATGACTTAGATATAGTGGTGATACTAGGAATAGAGTTCCTAATCTAGGTATATCTCTAAATATAAATGTAAATACAGCTTGATCTAAAACGCTTATATGCCCACTACCTATAGTTATATCTAGCATTCTCCTTCTAACTTCATTTAAAATACCCCTCTCTAAAACCTCCTTATATAATATAATTGGATCCTCTCTTCTAATTGTTGCTCTAGCTCCGAAAGCAATTAGATCCTCTGGTGTTAGATCTTCTGAGTGTAAATACGCGATAAGCTTTACATATGGCTTCACATTAAATATAGATTCATTAATCTCCATACTACAACCCTTTCTTAGCATTAATTAATAATCTTGCGAATTCTATAAAGCCCTTGTAATACGATTCTTTAGTTACGTAATCAGCTATTCTTTTTAAAGAGTCTGGAGCATTTCTAAGTGCTACTTTAAATCCCGCTTTTAAAAGCATAGGGTAGTCTAATTCGCTATCTCCTATTGCTGCGATATATTCAGGCGATAGATTCATAAGCTCGCACATTTTCTCCAAGGCATATCCCTTATCGATATCTCTAGGATGTATGTGATATGCGAATTTACTATCTAATATTGTTACATCTTTAAAATTAGATACTAACCTAATCATCTCATCTTTCGGTATTGTAGGTCTTATAGCTATATCTACATGTCTGTATATATTAGACCAGCTCTCTCTAACTCTATCCTTATATATATCTTTAATCTTCCTAAATGCTTCAAGGATTCTTTCTCTGTTACCAAATACGTATATTTCATCTAATATCCCTAGTACACATCCGGATTCGGCTATTATTGGTCCTGAAGCACCTATATAATGTGCTAATGCTTTAACAACTGGATATGCATTACCGCTAGCTAATGAAACCATTACGCCGTTTTTCTCAATCTGTCGAATTAATTCAATTGCTTCAGTAGATATCAATCCGATCTCGTTTGTTATAGTTCCATCTATATCAATAACTAAAGTATCGATATCTCTTAATTTTCTAATTAGCTCACTATTTATACTACTCATTCTATCAACTCCTCCACTTTTTAATTACATTTATTGCCTTAATCTCGTATGGATCTATTCTCCTTAATCCAGCTAGATATATGCTTGCAATATCGAATAAAGTAATCATTCTGAGCATTTTCTCAAGATAGGTCTTGCCCTCATATAGCATGTATATATAGTCAATTTTGAACTCCTCGAAGTATCTACTTAAGTACTTAAGGATATCATTCTCTTCATCATCCATAAGTAAGATTGGTAGTATTCCTGGATCTATAACTTCTTCATAGGATTCGATTTCATTATGATATAATTCTGGAGCTACAGCGTAGTATGCATTCATCTTAGCATTCTCATTAATAGATGATTTAATTCTATGTAATACAGCTCTATACTTCCTATGGCTATATACCACTGGTAATCTACCTAACATGTTGTATGCTAGTTTATAAGCTCTATTCTCCTTAACACTAATATCATACTTCTTGCAATCATCATCAAGGGCTTCAGCAATTCTAATGTATTCATTTTTAAGATTGACTATAGTACTCAGTAATTTTAGAGTTGCACCTAACATCTGTGGTAATCCAGCTCTAGGAGCGAGAGCAGGTTCAATAATGACTGCTTTAAATCCCTTCTCCTCAGCTAACTTACTTAATAGGCCATCTGTAGTTACTACTACGATTTTTGCATTCATCTTTAATGCATTCAATACAGCATCTATAGTCTCAATGGTATTTCCTGAAAAGCTAATACCTATAAATAGATCGTCTCTAGATAGCTTAATTGGTACTATTGAGTCTTTAATTACATAGGTGATAAGTCCATACTCATATTCTAAGAAATCTCTAATTATATCGCCTACTATACCAGAGCCACCCATCCCAGCGATTATGAGTCTATTGAATTCAAAATCTATTGGTTCTGTTCTTTCGTAAGCGTCTCTAAATCTAGAGCCCCATTTTAAATACTCTCCTAGAAAATTCCTTCTATCAATATCTTTAAACTCTTCTACAAACCTACTCCAGTTCATATCTATATTACTTATGAGGAAACTAGCATATAAAACTAGGTTCTAATCTATAGCGATATATATGTTATTAATTCCACGGTTATGTCTTATGAATGCCATATTATGTTATGATCTGAAATGGGTAAGTATAAATATGTTTCAATTGTAACTAAACCACCAGGACCTAAGGCTAGAGAGATTATCGAGAGAGATTCAAAACTATTAATGCAGTCGTATGTTAGATGGTTTCCACTAGTTATTAAGAGAGGATATGGGTCTATCGTTGAGGATGTTGATGGTAATAGATATATTGATTTGAATGCTGGTATAGCAGTATTATCGACGGGTCACGTTCATCCTAAAGTAGTTGAGGCTATTAAATCGCAGGCTGAATTATTCCTACATTACAGTTTAACTGATTTCTACTACGAGCTAGCTGTTAGATATGCTGAGAAATTATTTAGTATGCTTCCATGGAGTGATAATAAAATATTCTATACTAATAGCGGTGCTGAATCAGTTGAAGCAGCAGTTAAGGTCGCTAAGGGATATTATAAAGGTGTAAGGAATTATTTCATAGCGTTTATAGGTGCATTCCATGGTAGAACTATGGGTGCTTTAAGCTTTACAGCTAGTAAACCAATTCATAGAAAGTACTTCTTTCCTATGATGCCTGGAGTAGTACATGTACCATATCCATACTCATATAGATGTCCATTTAAATCCAGTTCACCCGAAGAGTGTGGATATGCTGTACTTGATTACATCGAGAAATGGGTTCTCAATAAGTATGTTCCAGCAGATGAGGTAGCAGGTATAATGATAGAGCCTATACAAGGTGAAGGCGGCTATATAATTCCACCTAAAGAGTTTATGAAGGGTTTACGTGAGTTAGCAGATAAATATGGAATATTATTTATTGCTGATGAAGTCCAGAGTGGAATGGGTAGAACAGGTAAACTCCTCGCTATAGAACACTTTAACATAAGACCTGATTTAATCACATTAGCTAAGGGTATTGCAAGTGGCTTACCCTTAGGCGCTTTAGTTGGAAGAGCAGATGTAATGAATTTACCTCCAGGAAGTCACGCTAATACATTTGGCGGTAATCCAGTTGCATTAGCTGCTGCAGATGCAACTCTAGACCTACTTAAAAACGGATTAATGGATAATGCAAGAAGACAGGGCGAGTATCTGCTTAAGAGGCTTAATGAGATGATGGAGAAATATGAGATAATAGGTGATGTAAGAGGTATTGGGCTAATGGCTGGAGTCGAGTTAGTAAGAGATAGAAGGACTAAGGAGCCTGCAGTTAAAGAGCAAGCTGAAATTATAAGGAAGTGCTTCGAGAACGGCGTCTTATTAATAGGAGCAGGGATTTCATCTCTTAGATTCTCACCACCATTAGTAATTACCAGAGACGAGTTAGAAGAGGCACTAGATATAGTAGAGAATGTTATTAAAGAAGTTAATAAGCAAATATTGTCATAATTAAACTATTTAATTACTTGATTATATCCTATAAATTCGCTTTTAATTCTAATTTTTTTAAATTATTGAATTAATGTTATCTAGATATTAATTCTTAATATTATCCTTAATCTTACCTCAAAGCTTTAAAATTCTTAAGAATTTCAATTCAGATTTAAAAGTAGGTAGTCGATACGGTAAGGATACAACATATTTGATGTGCTAGTATTATTGGAGGTGCTTAATGTGAGTAGTAGAGCTAAGGATGCGTTTGAAGTCATTATATTAGGTAATAGATGTAAGGAGTGTGGTCTCTGCATTAATCTATGTCCTATGAAAGTACTCGAGACTGGTAGTAAGACTAACAAAAAGGGCTTCTACACTACTATCCCAGCACATCCAGAGAAATGTATTGGGTGCTCGATCTGCGAGTATATATGCCCTGATTACGCTATATTCATTAGGAGGCTTCCCGAGGGTAAGTCTATTGGTAAAGTTGTTTGGGATGGAGGTGTAGATATATATGAGGGTTGAATTCTTAAGTTCTAATGAAGCTTCGGCAGAAGGCGCTATAGCTGCGGGTTTGAAGGTATACATAGGATATCCTATAACGCCATCCAGTGATTTATTCGAGTATCTTGCTGAAAAATTACCTAAATATGGTGGTATTGTATATCAGGCTGAGGATGAGATAGCGAGTATAAATGCATTAGTTGGAGCTGCACTGGCTGGTGCTAAAGCTATGACTGCTACTAGTGGTCCTGGATTCAGCCTTATGCAGGAGGGTATTGGACTAGCCATAATGCTTGAGGCACCATTAGTAATCGTAAGTGATATGAGAACCGGACCCAGTACTGGTATAGCTACTCAAATTGGTCAAGGAGATATAATGCAAGCTAGATGGGGTTCTCATGGACCTTATAATTTAGTTGCATATGCTCCGGCAAGTGCTCAAGAAGCATTTGATTATACTGTTAAGGCATTTAATACCGCTGTAAAGCTTAGAATACCAGTCATAGTACTGATGGATGCAATATTAGCGCATACTAGAGAGAAGGTAATAGTAAGAGAGCCTGGTGAAATTGAAGTAGTTGACTTTAAGAAGACGAAAAAACCTCCTGGAGAATATAAACCATACGAGCCTGATCCAGAAGACTTAATACCTCCAATGGCGTTCTTCGGTGAAGGCTATAAAATACTTCATGAATCATTAGCACATGATGAGAGAGGGTATTATAAAACATCTCCGGAGGTATACCGTCCTCTAGTTGAAAGGTTTATTGAGAAAGTGGAGAGGAATAAGAGTTACGTAGTAGCATCCAAAGAATACTATACCGAAGATGCAGAGGTATTATTCATCGCTATTGGCTCTGTTGCAAGATCGACACTTGCATTAGTTAGAGATTTAAGAAGATCTGGGATCAAAGTTGGTCTATTCAGACCCATATCAATATGGCCATTCGATGAAGATAAATTTATTAATATAGCTAGGAGGGTGAAGAAGATCGTAGTAGCCGAGATGAATCAGGGCCAGCTAATATGGATTATTAAGAAGATTCTATGGGATAATAGAATATTTAACGTTGAGGTATACTCACTTCCACTTCTCCTCCCTGATCTACCAAGTCCTGATGAAATATATGATGAGATTAAGAATAGGGGGTGGAAGCTATGGTAGAGTTAAAGACTAAATATATGCATCCAATAGATGACTTATTACGTTTAGATAGAGTACCATATACATGGTGCCCTGGATGTGGCATTGGTATGATATTGCATCATACTTTAAGAGCTATTAAAGAACTTGAAGCCGAAGGTAAGATTGACAGGAATAAGATATTATTTGTAACTGGTATTGGATGTACTGGTAGAGCTGCCGGACTAGTTAATTTAGATACAGCACATGTACTTCATGGAAGAGCAATTCCATTTGCGATTGGAGCTAAACTAGCTAATCCAAGTCTAATACCGATCGTATTTAGTGGTGATGGTGATATTGCTGGTATCGGCGGTAATCACCTACTTCACGCAGCCAGAAGAAATATGGATATACTAGTGATAATGGTTAATAATTTTACATATGCTTTAACCGGCGGCCAGTTAGCACCCACAACACCATATAAGGTATATTCTACTACGACTCCATATGGTAATCCAGAGCCTCCAATAGATACCGCTAAATCACTAATGGCGTTAGATGTTAATTACGTAGCTAGATGGAGCGTTACGCATCTAACTAAAATTAAAGATTCCGTTAAATACGCTCTGACTAAACGCGGTTTTAGATTTATAGAGGTTATCTCGATCTGTCCTGAGATCTTTGGCAGGCATATCGGTATTAGAAACCCATATCAACTTTACATAACACTACGTAAGATAGCTAAGATAAAGAGTAAGCCTAGCTTTGACGATATTAAATATGATTGGAATAGTGAGATTACATGTGGTGTATTCGTGGATAGAGATAACCCTGGATATTTTGATAGATTGAAGGAGGTTGGGGTGATTAAGAGTGGGTGAGAAGGGTAAATATCAGATTTTAATAGGTGGTAGGGGTGGTCAGGGTATATTATTAGCTGGTTATATTCTAGGTAAGGCATTTATCGAAGAAGGATATTATGTTGTTAATTCAGAAACTTATAGTGCTGAGACTAGAGGTGGATTTAGTAGATCAGACTTAATCGTTATGAGTGGTGAGGAGGAGCCTGATTTAATTAGAATTAGAAAGGCTGATATTGCAATATTCCTCTATCCCGACCAGATGCGATCGTATGCTAATCTTGTTAGTGATAATGCAACAGTCTTCTTAGATTCATCATTTATTAAAGAACCTTATAAAAACTGGGCTAAAATCTATATGTATCCATTTACAGAAGCTGCTAGAAGAGAGTTAGAGACTCCTAGAGTAGCTAATATTGTTGCATTAGGATATTTTGCAGCTAAGACCAGATTAATCAAACTTGATACTTTAAAGAAGGTAATTAAGGAGACAGTTAGAAAGGATTGGATTGATGTCAATCTGAAAGCTGTTGAACTAGGGTATAATGAGGGATTGAGGGAGTAATCTAACTTTCTTCAAAGTCTATAATTGGTTCGACGCTGATCTTCACCCCATATTTTTTCTTTATCTTCCTCACCTTATTCTTAAGAGCTCTTTTAAGCTGTCTATAACCCCATGCAGGTACGAATATAACCGCCTCTCTATCATTAATCATTCTAACCTCTAAATCATCTGCTAAATCTCCAAACTCATACTTTATGGCTTCCTCAACCTTAGATAGTGTATTATATTCGTATTCCTCCTCTAGGTAATCCTCACGTGGTCTTCCAACTGGTATAACAAATACTCTCTTTCCAAATACATAGAACTCATATTCTACCTTCTTAGTAAAGAAGTCTCTAACTTCTACAACCGGTCTAGCGAGTTCCTCTCTGGTTAATCCATATGGTACTTTTGCAGACATAGTTATTTCATATACCTTGGCAATTTTACCACCCTTTAAGAATATTACAGTGTCTAGAATGCTTGGTATCATACCTAAGTCAAGTCTCTCAACAAATCTCTGAATTGCGTCTATCGGTCTAGCTGCATGTACAACACCAATCATCCCAACACCTGCAAGTCTTAAATCAATGAATAATTTGAAGTCTTCCGTAGTTCTCATCTCATCGAAAATCGTGT
>CAZHBK010000028.1:0-13074 GCA_964530465.1 uncultured Nitrososphaeria archaeon
TGAGTGGTCAGCCGCTGCTTAACGTCGTTGATCGATCCCGAGGTTATTGAGAGATCAATTAGATATTTTAAGGTTGGAGGTAGTGAGAATTTAAGAAGTCTAATCCACCTACTACTTAAATCAATTGGATATTCTATTGAAGTAGGTAATTTAATTGAGATACCATGGGATGGTATATGGCATCCAAAGTATGGATTATACACAGATGTAAGCGTATATTTAAATAAGTATAAATACTCTAGCAATCCTCTAGTAGGGATATTATTCTGTAGGTCTGACTGGCTGTATAATAGGCTTGAATTTATAGAATACTTAGTTAAAGCATTAGAAGATCAAGGTATTGGTGTAATACCAGTATTCACATATGGATTTAAAGATGTAAAACTAAATACTCCATCTTGTGAGGAATCAATATCAAAGTATTTTACTCTAGGCGGTCGAGTCTTAATTGAATTCCTCATTAATCTAACTTCATTCTTCCTACTAGATCATGGTAGGGGTTCCATTAGGAGTAGGTTTAAATCGGTATCTGGATTGGAGTTACTGAAGAAACTCAATATTCCGATAATGCAGTTAATTAGATCATATCATCAGAGTGTTAGTGGGTGGCTTGAGAATCCTAATGGAGTAGATTATATGACTCAAGTGTATCAGGTTATAATGCCTGAGGTAGATGGATTGATAGAACCGATATACTATGCTGGATCTAGAGAGGTAGATGGAGTTAGAATTCATGAGTTAGAAAGTGGATTGATCTTAGGAGGAAGAAGCCTTCTGATAGGAGGATAGCAATTGTATTGAATAATCCGCCATGTAAGGGGTTGGAGGCTAATATAGCTGTTGGTTTTGGATTAGATGTTCCAGAAAGTATAGTTAGACTACTACATAGACTTAAGGAGTTGGGTTATAACGTTGGCGATAACCTCCCTAAGAATGGTAATGAGCTGATTAAGTTAATACTTGATAGGAAGGCTATAAGTGAGTTTAGATGGACTTCAATAGAGGATATCGTTAGATCTGGGGGAGCGGTAGGCTTTGTAGATTTAAATACATATATGAAATGGTTTAATGAACTGCCTGAAGATGTTAGGAGGGATATGATTAGAGATTGGGGTGATCCGAGAGATATACTAGCTGGTAAGGAATCTAAGGCATTTGCTGGAATGATATATAATGGCTGTTTTGTAATTCCAGGAGTATTATTTGGGAATATCTTAATAGCGCCACAGCCTAAATTTGGATGTGCAGGTCCTGCATGTGATGGAAGGGTATGTAGGATATTGCACGATCCAAATATTAAACCACCACATCAATGGCTTGCAGTGTATAGATGGATATCTAGAGTGTTTAAAGCAGATTTAATAATACATTTTGGTACTCATGGAAGCCTAGAATTCAGACCTGGTAAGAGTGTTGGATTATCTACTTCATGTTGGCCTGAGATATCTATTGATGACGCTCCATACCTCTACATCTATGTAGTATCAAATCCTATGGAGGGAGTTATAGCTAAGAGGAGAAGTTATGCAGTATTAATCGATCACATCTATCCACCTATGGCTATAGCTAATATACTAGATGATTTAGATAATCTACTTAATCAATATCATAAGGCTAAGCAGCTTGGAGAGTATGAAAAAGCATTAGTAATATATAATGAAATTATTGAGAAGGCGAGAAGGTATAATATCCATATTAACGATGGGGATCCAGATCGTGTTATCGAGGGTATTCATAGATATTTAGATATGGTTAGAAATACTCAGATAAATCTAGGATTACATATATTTGGATATCCACCAAGTGATATTGATAAGTTAAGCGAGTATATAGCTACGGTTATGGAGTATGATACATCTTATAGCCCATCTATAAATAGAGTATTAGCTGAATACCTAGGCTTGAATTACGATGATCTGAAATTGAATCCAAACAAGCTCAATAAATTCGGGTTAACGAATTCTAAAATGCTTGATTTAATTAGGAAGGCTTCTAGGGAGATTATAAGAGAGCTCTTAAAGCATAATGATAGTGTTACTGATGATTTAATCATTCGTATTGTTAATCGAGTGTTAGATATGATTATTGGGGGTTATATACATGCTTAAGTTTAGGAGTGAGTTAGAGGATAAAGTTATTACTGCGTTTAGGAAGGCGTTAAAATTAGCGGGTAAAATTGTTGAGTGTAGTAGAGAGTATGAAGGTTTATTTAATGCATTATCAGGTGGATATGTAGAGCCGGGTCCTTCAGGCTCTATAACTAGAGGTAAGATTGATATACTACCTACTGGTAGGAATTTCTATGCTGTAGATCCAACATCACTACCTACGAAAGCAGCTTGGGAGATCGGTGTCAAAACAGCTATTAAAATGCTTAATATGTATGTAGCGAGGCATGGTAGATATCCGGAGAGTATTGGGCATATATTATGGAGTATTGATGGTTATAAGGCTGATGGTGAGCAACTCGCACAGATATTATATCTATTAGGTGTTGAACCAGTATGGGTTAATGATTCAGTACGTGGTATTAGAGTGATTCCATTAAGTGAGTTAGGCAGGCCTAGAATCGATGTAGTCGTTAGGATTAGTGGTATTGTTAGAGATACGCTACCAAATTATATATATCTGATTGATGAAGCAGTATCTAAAGTAGTCTCTCTAGACGAACCATTGGATATGAACTATCCTAAAAAACACTATGTGGAACATGTATCCAAATTAGTTGAATTAGGTAGGAATTTAAATGAGGCTTCTAAAATCGCTAGATTTAGAGTATTCTGCAGTCCGCCAGGTAGTTATGGATCTGGAGTTAATTATGCTATTGCAGCATCAGCATGGAAGAATGAGGAGGATCTAGCTAAAACATGGATTCAATGGAGCTCATATGCATATTCTAGAGATGGATATCGTGAAGCACATGATGTATTAATGCTTGCAATTAGAAACGTAGATATAGTTACTAGAAATCACATTAGCGATGAACATGATATATTCGGATGCTGCTGCTACTTCTCATATCATGGTGGATTCTATAATACCGTTAAGGCATTATCCGGTAGGGATGATATTGAAATTATAACTGTAGATACTAGAGATGTATCTAATCCAGATATTAGAGATATGAGTATGGAGGTTGAGAGAATCGTAAGAGCTAAATTATTAAATCCAATATGGATTTCCGAAATGAAGAAGCATGGATATAGAGGTGCTAATGAATTCTCAAGAAAGATACTACATCTATATGGGTGGAGTGCAACAACTAGAGTAGTTAAAGACTGGATATTTAATGAAATTGCTAAAACCTATGCTTTAGATAGTGATATGAGGAAGTGGTTTATCGAAAATAATATATATGCTTTTGAGGAGATCGTTAGGAGATTGATTGAAGCATATGAGAGAGGTATTTGGAGAGCTCCTCAAGAGATTATTAATAAACTACGTAAGATATATGGTGAGGTTGAGGGTATTTTAGAAGAGAGTATAATATCTGAAGCTAATATCCAAGGTGGTATAATTAAAATATATACATCTGATGATGTTGATTATTGGAAGATGAATATATCTAAGGTTGATAGAGTATGGAGGAAGCTGAGAGAAGGATAATATATCCATTTACAGCAATCGTAGGTCAGGATCTAGCTAAGCTAGCATTACTCTGTGTAGCTATAAATCCAACTATAGGTGGTGTTCTATTAAGTGGTGAGAAGGGTACTGGTAAATCAACATTAGTTAGAGGTCTTGCAGACCTACTCCCGGAGATTGAAGTTGTAGATGGATGCCCATTCAATTGTAATCCACGTAATCCATTAGAGATGTGTGATGAATGTTATAGGAAGTATCTTAATGATAAGAGTAGTCTAAGGATTGTTAAGAGGAAGATGAGAGTTGTAGATCTACCCCTAAGTATAACTGTTGATAGATTAGTTGGTACTTTAGATATTAAGAGGGCTTTAAAAGAGGGTATTAGAGCATTACAACCAGGATTACTAGCTGAGGCAAATAGGAATATTCTATATATTGATGAGGTTAACCTATTAGACGACTATATAGCCGATATACTACTTGATTCAGCTGCTATGGGCTGGAATATTATAGAGCGTGAAGGTATATCAGTTAAACATCCAGCTAGATTCATCCTAATAGGTACTATGAATCCAGAGGAGGGAGAGTTGAGACCGCAGATATTAGATAGATTTGGATTATACGTTAGTATTGAAGCAGTTAAAGATCCTAAGCATAGGATTGAAATCGTTAAGAGAGTTGAGGAATTCCATAAGGATCCACTATCATTCTATGATAAGTATAGGGAGGAGCAGAGGAAGCTTAGAGAGAGGATTATTAAAGCTAGGGAGATATTAAATGACGTTGAGATTAATGATGAACTACTTGAGCTACTATCTAAGACGATTGTTAACATGGGTATTAAGACTCATAGAGCTGAGATTGTAACTGTTAAAACTGCTAAGGCGATAGCAGCGTTAAATGGTAGGAAATATGTGAATTTAGAAGATTTAAAGAAAGCTATGGAGTTAGCATTACCACATAGAGTTAAAGCTAGACCATTCGAACAATCTAAAGAAGATAGGAAATCAAGTATGTTAAATAGGTATTTAGATGCAGCTAAAGTGAAGCCTCTAGAGAAATCAAATAATTTAAGTGATTCAAGTAAAGGCTGGAGGGGTTATGACGTATCTGGTAGTGATAGAAGAATGGATGATAAATTAGGTGATAGATCTAAGATATTCAAACCATTGGATGTAGATTTAAATCTAGATATAGATGATAAAAGTGTTGATAGGTATTCTATAGCTAGGTATAAGGGTTCTAGATCTGAGATAGCTACTGTTATTAACTGGCCTCACGGATATCCAATATCATATATCCAACCAGTTGGAGATTCAGATAATTTAGATGTAGATATATTAGGTACGATATATACAGCTGTATTAAGAAATCCTAAACTACCAATTGAGATATCTGATGAAGATATCAGAGTCAGAGTTAGGAAGGCTAGAATACCAAGACTGTTAATGATAATTCTCGATTCAAGTGGTAGTATGGCTGCAATGGAGAGGATTAGACTAGCTAAGACGATATGTAAGGAGTTTATTGAGAATGCATATGTGAAGAGGGATAGAATTGGATTAATCTACTTTAGAGGATATGACGCCGTAATAGCAGTCCCACCAACTAAACTGTATAATCATGTTTTAAACTCACTTATGAATATACCTACTGGTGGTAGAACACCATTATCAGCAGCATTATTCAAACTACTACAGATTATCAAGGGGTTTAAGTTTAAGAATAGGTATGCCGCTATTAAATGCGTTTTAATCACTGATGGTAAGGCTAACGTACCATTATATAGCGATTCGATAGAGGATGAATTAACTAGACTTGCTACAGCAATTAAGCAGTATGATGTAGATTTTGAGATATATGATACTAGGGTTGGAATTGAATTAGCACCCTCATATATAGATCTACTCGCTGATATACTGAATGCTAAGGTCTATAAGCTATCTTGAATGAGTGATTTAAGTTTAATATCGTCATATCTCTTAGTATACCTGCAAGCAGTATTATATACCTTTATAGGAGTCTTCATAGCTAATTTAATTATTGGATTGGGACTATCTAGATATATCGCCAAACCATTTAAACCATTAATAAAGCTATCTAAAGCACCAGATGAAACAGCAGTCATATTATCGTTAAGTATGCTAGATAGTAGAATGGCACATGCAATACTCGCTTCACTATTTAGAGATGGATTTCTAACTGAAGCAAATGTAATATCAATATATCTAATGATAGCGCCATTCGCAATTATGAAACATCTAATAAGGTATTATATACCAGTAGTACTTACGGTATTAACGTTTTCAGTAGCTGTAACATATATAATGCTTTCATTAGTAACGCAATTCATGAAATTAGCATTAGGAATATCATACTCTAGGAGGATAGCATGGAGAAATATCAATTTAAAGATAGGGGTTAAAGGAGGAGATAGAGATTCTAGAGGTTCTACAAGAGATATTTTTAAGAGTAGTTTGCATGCAACATACTCCTTAATGAAGATAATTATCCCGAGGTATTTAATTGCAATATCTATTTTAATAGTATTAATGTATTTTAATGTATTTAGATATATTGAGCTATTCCTAAGACCGTATTTAGAATATCTTAAACTCTCACCATATTCCATTATGATAATAGCTACTAGGTCTATAAGTCCTGTCGTTGGATTATTTATAGCTGGTGATCTACTAAGTAAGGGGTTTGTAAGTTTTAAGGAATGTCTAGCTAGTATATTCATCGGTAAGTTAATATTTAGTGTTACATCTGATTACCCTAGAAATGCGTTCCCATTCTATACATCGGTATATCCAGTTAAATTAGCTGTAAAGCTAACTCTAGTGGGTATTACAACAACGATAATTATAAATTTAATAATTATAGCATTGATCTTAATCACATTATAAGAGTATTATTAGAATAGGTAAAGTAACTTATGCTGGGCAGATTGCCAGTCTATGATAGAATGGACAGTGGGCGCATGTTGGATTATTACCCCAGCAGTCATATTCATTTGATAAAGTATATCTACATACATCTCGAACGGGACAGTCTAGACATGATGGAAAGTATTGAGAATATATCTTATATCTGAATAACGTATATTTCGAATCTCTCCATACATTTAGTAGATCATCATGGAGTATATTACCGTAGATTACCGGATTTATCCTCCTAGATATTCCATCAAGTGTAAAACTCCATCCATGGGCATAATTAATACATGGTGTAATCGATCCATCAAATCTAATAAATATGGCATTATTATGGATGAATGGACATCTTCTCTCAATTCTAGGCTTATATGAAGATACTTCAATATAATGAATTACAATTATAGTACTGTAAACATTAGCATATATACACTACCCAATTAGAAAATAAAGTTGGAATCAATGTTAATACTATTCTAAACATCTATACTAAACTTATATAGCCTAAATAACAAAAATGTGTTACATATGTAATTATAAAAGCAAATATATCTAATTATTAAGTGTAAGATTATAGAGTTACTTTACACTGAATTATAGCTATGAATTATAGCTATGGATTTAATACTATTCTGACAATAGGTTCGCTTCTCTGTTTAAATAGCTCAATAGCTTTATGAATATCATCTAGTTTGAATTTATGTGTTATAGAATTACTTAATCTGATTTCTCTAGCATTTATAAATTCGGTGATTTCAATAAGATCCTTATGAGTATGATCCATAGTGGTTAGAATACGCTTTTCAAGCGATAGTATACTCTCTAAGTTAAGACTAACGGATCCATGTATGAGACCGCCAATTAAAATAGTACCTCCAGGTCTAGTTATTTCTACAGCCGTCTTCATAGTTTCGAGAGAACCCACAAATTCAAACGAAATATCTACTCCATCAGTAGTAATCTCTCTAACTCTCTTAACTGGATCTTCTATTAGTGGGTTTATAAAGTGATCTAGACCATATCTCCTAGCAAATGCATATTTTCTTTCATCAACATCTATCCCTATTACTATTTTGGCGCCCATTAGCTTAGATAGTAGAACTAGATGTATTCCAACACCTCCTAATCCAACTATAGCGATAGATTTATTCATAACACCACCTACGTTCTTAATTGCATGATATGGTGTTACTACAGCACAGCCTAATATTGCAGCCTCATCAAATGAAATATGCTTCGGTTTTAAGACTAGATTACGAGAATCTACAATTATATACTCTGCAAAAGTACCATTCATTTCAAATCCATAACATTTAACATTCTTACATAAATTATCCCTCCCCTCTAAACAATATTTACATCTCCCACAACTCCATACATAATCAATTATAACCTCATCACCTACATTGAAGTAATCGACATTTCTTCCTAGCTCCTCAATTACACCACTCCCCTCATGACCAGGTATGATGGGTTCTATAGCGTATTTATATCTTCCATCCATATAATGTATATCAGAAGCACATAAACCAGCAGATCTAATCCTTACCAAGACTTGTGAATCCTCAATTTTTCCTAACTCATAATCAGTTATCTTTAATCCATCTCGATATGTAAAGACTGCAGCCTTCACAATAATAAGATATCATATAGCGGGTTTAAATAGGTTTTAGAATTTAAAATCTAACTTCTAATTAAGGACACGTTCTATAAGTTGAAAATTTTAAATGTGAGCTTAGAATAGATATTGCTTAATTGACTTCCTTCATTAAAGTCCTGCTTAGTTTAAGTCATATTTTACAACCGGCATATTTAGTGAGGTTTGTATTAGGATATATTGTAGACCATTTTCTTGGAAAATGTGTAATGATTTTATATACCTTATATTTTCTAGCTATATCTACTAAATTATTGATGAAATCAGCCATTAACTTAGAATCTCTCAAGATCTTCATTGAATTTGGGGCAGTCTTATCTAAAAATCTTCTGAATTTAGCACCAGCTCCTTTCAAATTAATAACTTCAATTATGAAGTAATTTACATATCCTCTAACTTCGTTTATAACTGATTCGACATCAACTAATCCTGGTATTACAGGGCTTATAAATCCATAAGTCTTAATCCCCTCCTTATGTATCTCATTAAGTGCATTAACTCTAGCATTATGTGCTGGAGAGTGTGGTTCTAAAATCTTCTTAATACTCCTGTTAAATCCATTCACAGTAAGACCTACCTCTATATTCCCATATGTTTTAAGTATATCTAGATCTCTAAGGATTAAATCAGATTTAGTTAGTATTCTTAGTTTAATCCTCTTATCCATATATTTAAGTATTTTCCTAGTTAGCATATACCTCTTCTCAATTGGCTGGTATGGATCTGAAACTGTAGACATACATATTATGCCATCAATGTATCTACCTTTAATCAAGTTGGGAGCATTCATCTTAACTAAAACCCAACTACCCCAATCACCATAGTTATAATATTTACACATATATTTTGCATAGCAGTATAGGCATGCATGCTGACAACCTACATACTGATTTAAAGAGTAGTCACATCCTTCAATTGAAGTCTTAGTTAGAATGCTCTTAGTATTTACTTCAAAGACTTTTACCGATAGCACCATTCCAAGAAAGACCATATATTTATCATGATAATATTGATATAGGTTTTATTGATAATGCATGAATCTATTAGTAGGGTTATTATTGAAGTTATTAGATTACTTCTTAAGATACTTTCATTTATTCCATATAGATTTAAAATAGAAGGATATCAGTGTAGATTCATAAAACTGAAATATGTATTTCCACCAAAGTATACAGGTTCCTTTGAAGCAATATCTACAGTACTAAGACTGCTATTAAGTAAGTATAGGTTTATCTTCAAGGATATTATGGAGGTTGGATGTGGAGCCGGAGCGTTATCAATTATAGCATCTAAGTACGCACGTTATATTATCTCGGTTGACTCGTCTATACATGCTGTATTAAATACGCTTATAAACTCTGTTAAGGCTGAGAGTATTACAGATGTGATTCTATCTAGTAGACTTGATTTTGTTAGGGATGATTCGATAGATCTCGTATTCTCGAATCCACCATATTTACCCTGTAATCCTAAAAGCTATATCGATTATAACTATTGTGCAGGAACTGATATGAGGTATTATATAAGGATTATTAGTAGTATGCTAAGGGTAGTTAAATCGGGATATCCGGTTATTACAGTATATAGTAGTCTGAGTAGGATTAGATTTATCGATATTAGCAGTTTATATGGTAGATTCAAAATAAGGAATGTATCATCATGTAATACACCAATTGATAAAATTACAGCATGCCTAATTTTTAAAGAGTAGAATAATAAATAGACTCTCGATCGATAGATTATGTGAATTATTTTTAAGGATTTAATAGCTCTCATAATAATTTGGAGATGAGTATTTTAGTTGTTGAACGTATTATAATACCATTACTTACGGGAGAGTATAGAAGGATTGCATTATTTGACGAGGAGTTAAAGAGGTATATCTTTGAGGAGTTCTTAGAGAGGTATAATCTGATAGGTAGCATGGATGCATGTCGGGATTTAGAAAGACTCCTTACACATCTAGATGAGGATGAGATTAGAAGTGTTGCAGAAGATATCATAAAGAGATATTTAAGAAAGTATAAGAGGAGAGGTAGATACCTTACACTATTAGAGTTTGAAGATGAAGAGGAAAGAGCTAAAACAGCAGCTGCAGTAGCTTAATAATATTAGTGAGATTGGATTGAGTTTTTAGAGAGGTAATAATTTACACTTTCCTCTCAGCTTTATAGCTTTCCCTAGGCTTTCGCTTTCCATCCAAGACATCTCTTAATTCATCGCTGAAACACCAGTATCCTCTAGCTTCATCGACAGTCCAAATACCTAAGGGTTTGATTGCAGCATCGCTAATTAAGACTTTGGGAAAGCCTAGGACTATATATGCATGAGCTATAATTTCAGGACCAATCCTATCCTCTTCAACTACACATACTGATAAAGCTCTCTTTACAAACCAACCGATTGCCAGCCCTCCAACAGACATCCTCTCAACAGTATCCCAGTCTGATCGTGGAGGATATAGATCTAATTTCTCAGCAACATCAACCGGCAGTAGAATCTCCGGCTCATCAGGACCTAATAATGCAGGATAATGACTATTAACTCCAGCTTCAACCTCCACCTCTCTATCCTTATTAATGAGAGATTTGATTCTTAGCTTTACTGAAACGACCATATCTAATAGCACCTTCTAGAAAACCAGATATAAAATCGCTATCATCCCTTCTTTTCAAAACCCCCCTTCTCCCAACCTTCTCCTCAAGGAAGGTACCTAATACTTCCTTCATTACGCTCACTCCAATACATTAAATACTCAGACTAAATAAATTTAGTTGAGAAATCATATTGAGAAATTAAACTATTCATAATCAAAGTTAAGTTAAAGCTAAGAGATAGTTTAAAGAATTTTTTTAGCTATTCTAACTTCTCAGAAACAAGCACGATATATAATAGCGCAATATTAAAATATTACATGATATCATAATGAAATCTCTATAAGGAGAAATTGAAATTGCTTCTAAAAATCTTATAATAATATTTAAATGAGTTAAGAGAGACATAGCAATTAAATGCTGATTTTTTGTGAAAAGCTAAAGTAGGAATTTCTCCAATTTTTTTAGGGGGTTATTAATGGTAAATCTTCGAAAAGGAGGTATTATTCCAATCATATCTATTACGATTATTGCTATAGCATTCATCATATCGGTTATCTATCTTCCAGGCTTCCTCTACACTAATAATAACGTAAAATATGCTAATGATATTGTTAAGAGGGGTACACATATTAAGTATGTAATATATGCCTCAGGTGAGAAGCAACCATACTATATCTATCGTTTATTAAATGCTTGGTATGAATTAGGAAACTACTCCAAATTGCTTGAGAAGTATAGAAACGTGAATTTCATAATCGTTTTATATAGGGATTATTGGAGTTATTGGAGGGATAGATTGAATAAAAGTCTTGATTGGAGAGCTTTAGACATATATAATACCCTTAAGATAGCATGCAATAAGATATATCTTGATATAAAAATAATTGATATTAACGAATCTACTATAACGTTAAATACTACTCTAATATTTGTAGATGGCTTCGCTATAATGGGTAAGGACTATAATCAATCTGTTAGGATTGATTCTAAGTGGATTAAGAAGTCAGATCATTACTTTTCAGAGTTTAAGAAGCTTACTCTCTCAAGGATCATCTATGTAGATAGGTCGTCTAATGAGGCTTACACAGGTAATGGTGATTACCTTGGTGAGTGGGTATTCCTACTAGGTAAGAATGATTTAGCACAGAGGAATATACTCATGCTATATAGTATTATGGAGGATGGAATCTTAGGCTATAAGGCTAATAGGACTTTAAGTGGAGTTGCATTCCTACTATATTTAAATTCAAGTGTACATGGTAAAAGTGATTATAAGATAGGATCTAAAGTAATTAAAGCATCAAACCAGATATACATGCATGGTAATCTTATACGTTCTAGACATATAGTAGTCATTTCTGAGAAATATCTAAATGACTACATTAGGTATTTTAAGGAAAATAGTATTAAGCTTATTAAGAAACTTAACTGCAGCAGTCTAATATTGAATAAGCCAATTTTAAAATATATATCGAAGAATAAAACTCTAGTAATTACAGATGATAGCAGATTCATACCTGATAACCTAGCGTACAAGCCGTGGAAACTTATTAGAAAGCTCATTACGATTAAACGTACATTCAATTATCCACTCAATTCAAATAATACATGTACTAGAATTGAATATATTCATGGCGTAGAGTATAGAGGTAAGACATATGTTGCATTTATAGGTATACCCTCACTTATTAATATATCATACTCAAGAAGTGGAATACTATTGTACGCTTATTTCAAAGGAGTATTTGGTGTACTAACTGAAGATCAAGTTATACCTAGCGTTATCTCCAGAGCTTTCGGAGACACTATATTTAACAGCATGATACTTAGGAGAAGTGTTTGGATTAAGTTAATAAGTCTATATGATGATCACTGCTGTGAACATGCCACTACAACAGATGCTACAGAAATCGATTATTTAGCGTGTATTGGCGGAACTTCTACTGATAATTCGTATGGTTATGCTAGTGTAAGTGGCACGGTACTTCATTCAGAATTATGTGTAGCTGGCGATTTAATGAGAGGAAGGCTTGCTACAGATTATGTAATTTGATATTTCTCGGGACCGATTGATAACACGTACAGTCATTCATTCGAACCAGGAATTGTTGGATTAAGAGTAAGCGCAATAGTAGATTTAAATCTATGTGATGGAAATACAGGAGAAATCACTGCATGGCTAGGAGGAGGATGTTCATATTAAAGAACCTACCTGATATAAAATGAAATCGTAACTTAAAACTTTCCATTCTTTTATCTATCTTTTTCTTTTTATAAATAATATCTATGCGTATTACGT
>CAZHBK010000029.1:0-12790 GCA_964530465.1 uncultured Nitrososphaeria archaeon
GGATTAGATATAACATCAATAATATTCACGATAATAATAATCGCTATAATACTGGCATTTATCTTATCCTCGATTAGAGTTGTTAGAGAGTATGAGAGAATCATTATCTTCAGACTTGGAAGAGCGATTGGTGCTAGAGGACCAGGAATAGTTTTTTTAATACCTATTATAGATAGGGGCGTTATAGTTGATTTAAGAGAGAACTTCCTGGAGATTAGTAAGCAGACATGTATCACGAAGGATAACGCACCAGTTGATATTGACTTCTTAATCTACTATAAGGTCTATGATCCGCTTCAAAGTGTTTTAAATGTTAGAGATTTTAGATCGGCTGCTGCAGGAATAGCAACGACTACATTAAGAGCGGTTATAGGCGATATCCTACTTGATGATGTTCTTGCTAAGAGGGAGGAGATAAATAAGATACTCCGTGCAAAATTAGATGAAGTAACTGAGAGATGGGGTGTAAAAATTACAACAGTTGAGATTAGAGAGATAATTCCGCCTAAAGATGTACAGGAGGCAATGATACGACAGATGAGTGCTGAGAGGAATAGAAGAGCTATGGTTACTGAAGCTAGTGGTAAGAAGGAGGCTGCGATATTAGTTGCTGAGGGTGATAAGCAGAGTGCTGTACTAAGGGCAGAAGGTGATAGACAGGCAGCAATTCTAAGAGCTGAAGGATATGCTAGAGCTCTCGAGATACTCTTTAGTTCAGCTAGTAAGATTGATTCTAAGACGATGACCTTACAATACCTAGACACACTTAAGGAGTTAGGCAAGACTCAAGCAACTAAAATAGTTATACCGATGGAGTTTACTAAGATTATAGAGATGATCTCAAGCTTCGTAGAAAGATCGAGAAGTGAGTAATAATATCGCATTAGGTAAGGCATAAGAATAGTTGGTAATGTTATTAATCTACAACTTCACTTTATTTTTTATTGGGTTTCAATGAGATGTCGAGAAGGTATCTATCTATCATCACTACTTTAGCTATATTAATCTCCTTGAGTCTAATTCTCTCTTACATATCACTTGTATCATATGGCTTTAAAGACACGGTATATGTAATTAGAATCTATGGAGATATAGATGCTGGAGTTTCAGATTTTGTAAGTAGGATGTTTAATAGCTATAGACATAATGCTATAGTATTCATTATAACCCTTAATACTAATGGTGGTTATTTAACGGCTACAGAGGAGCTAGTCGATTTAATAATGAATTCACCTGTTAGAGTAATAGTTTTTATTCCTCC
The DNA here is from genome assembly GCA_964530465.1 of uncultured Nitrososphaeria archaeon. Classification (GTDB taxonomy): domain Archaea; phylum Thermoproteota; class Nitrososphaeria; order Geothermarchaeales; family JDFR-13; genus CAZHBK01. Next base: position 1,262 of record CAZHBK010000029.1, read on the forward strand.
CGGCGCTAGAGCTTTTTCTGCAGGTGCATATATAGCATTATCCGCAGATACACTCGTTATGAGTCCTGGTTCTGTTATCGGTTCTGCAGAACCTAAATATATTGGTGGATTACCTACTGGGGGTAAGGTATTAAATGCTATGACTGGATGGATTATATCGATTGCTGAAGCACGCGGTAGGAATACTACCGCTGCCGAGTTAATGGTTAGAGAGAATCTAGATTTAACAGCTTATGAAGCATATAAATATAAAATATGCGATTATACAGTTAATTCATTAGATGAGTTAATTAGACGGGAGAATTTAGAAGGATATAGAATTGAATATTTAACACCTGATGTGAGAGCTAAATTCATCTCATTAATATGCAATCCATTTATAGCAGGTTTACTAATGGAGCTAGCGGCTCTACTAATATTAGTAGAATTATTTCATCCAACCTACTTAGGTAGTATAGTTGCAGGCGCTGCTTTAATATTAGCATTATTAGGCTTAGATATCTTGAAAGCGAGTATTGTAGCTATAGTATTACTTATCTTAGGTGTTGCAACTATACTACTAGAGTTTAAGACTGGACATGGTGCACTTGCAACTGCAGGAGCAGTGTTAATTATATTTGCAATAATGTTATTATATAGAAGGGAGTATTTCATTTGGAGTATTGAATACACGTCTTTATTAATAGGTGGAATTGCTTTAATAGCTGTTCTGGCGGGTATCGCTGCTATATATCTACATAAAATAAAAGTAGTACTTATGAAGAAGGAATCACTATTGGATATAAGTAGACTAGTTGGAATGATAGGAGTCGCGAAATCTAAAATTGAACCTGGGAAGCCTGGAGTAGTTCTTGTTGCTTCAGATTTATGGACTGCATATTCGGATAGAGTTATCGAGGAGGGAGCTAAAGTTAGAGTAGTGAAGATTGAAGGTTTGAAGCTTTATGTCGAGCCTATTGAAGAAGGTTAGATTGGATGTAAATATCCCCAATGTTCTAAAGCATGCTTCAATTCAATACTCTCCCTAGCTTTATCCTCTAATGGAATACCCTCTAATGTAGCCTCAACAGAGTCTCTAAACGCTTTAGCTCCTGCATATAATCCATCTGGATGCCCTGCTACTCCACCACCTACCTGAATTATTAAATCTTTACCGAATAGTCTGATTATATCTGGTATTAGCCCGGGGTGTAAACCACCACTACTTACTGGTAGTATGGGTTTCAATCCATTCCAGTTCTTTTTCAAAAACTTTAGCTTCATATTCTCACTCGATCCATCCTCTCTACATATTCTAATTAGCGTTTCAACCTCTACTCGCTTAGCCTCAAGTTTTCCAACAACAGTTCCCACATGTATGTGATCGACTCCTATTATCCTAGATATTTCAGCTACAACTTTCATAGACATGCCATGTCTTGGATCTCTAGTGAAAGCTGCATGAAATGCTCTATGCGCATGAATAGCTAAGCCTAAATCCTCTAGTTCATCTCTAAGACTCTGGAGTGCCGACCATCCGACTGTCAAAATATCCACCATGACAAATTCTCCTCCTAGCTCACTAACTAACTTCGCTCTCTTAATCATCTCCCTATATGGCGCTGAGATATTGACTAGATATCCCTTCCTCTCACCAGTCTCATTCTCCACTTTATCTCTTAATCTTAGCATTTTCTTAACTCTCTCTTCAAATCTATTAAATGATAAGCTTGTTAGATTTTCGTCATCCTTTACTAAATCGACACCACCTTTCCATATCTCATAAGCAACTTCTGTAAATTCATCAGTTGTTAAACCTACTTTAGGTTTTGGTACTGAAGCTAATATCGGTCTGTCATATACCTTCAGTATATCTCTAACTCCATTAATACCATACTTAGGACCTTTAAACCATTTGATGATCTCAATAGGCCAGTAAACATCCTCGAGTCTCAGTTTTCTAACAGCTTTCATTCCGAAGATATTACCTGCTATACTACTTAAAATCTGGCTCATATTACCTTCTTCAAACAACTCTAGAGGATATGCTATCTTAACCCATGGTTTTTTAATATAGAAGGCTTTCGCACATAGTTTAATAATATATGGTTTCATAGTGGTTAATTCAGTCCAAGTTCCATTCGATGATTCAGATGCAACCTTCGCTACTGCTTCTCTAAACGGAACACTCTTACTAGCTTCAACTCTAAATAAAGCTATTAGATCTGAATCTGAAGGAGTATAACTCTCATCGATATAGTAATTTAGAAACTCCATATGTCGACACCTTAAAGAGAATATTACTAACTTACATAGATAAAAAGAGAGTGGCTATATTTCTAAAAACGATTAAGGTAATACTCGAGTATTTATTCTCTCCTCCATTCTTTCTCTTCACTTTCTTGAACATTCCTCTTGATCTCTTCCCTTAAATCTCTGCTAGCTATCTTACTTAATAATGGTTCAGCTTCAGAGTAATATCTAATTAATAATATATCACCTTCTCTAAGTTTTATACCCGATAATGGAGGTGTTATCAGCCACTCGCTACCCCTCTTCATCGCTAGAACCTCCATACCCATTCTATCGAGTTCTAAGCTTATTATATCTCTTCCAGCCATATTCTTCCCAACCCTAATAAGCGATAATCTCTCTTCAGTATTTTCAAGTACTGAATCTATTATTGGATGTGGTTCTAGACCTCTCCTTAACGAATATGTCATATCCATAGCTGCATCTCCAATCGATTCACATGCATCAGCTATCTCTAGTAATGCTATCTTCTCCAGATTTGTAAGTCGTTTGGAATTCATAACATTTACCTTAAACTCCCTAGTTAGTTCATCTAATGTATCCTCAAGTTCCTCAAGTTCATCAGCTAACTCCCTACTTCTAGTGAATAATGCCGAGTATGCGAGATCTATCATTAATTCAGATATATTCTTTAAGTGTATGAATGAATCAACAAGCCCTTCCTCTACTCTTACTAACCCGCCTTCTCTACGGAATCCTGAGAGAGATGCTAATTTTTTAATACTCCCTGCTAATCCAATAACGAATAATACGTCTCCATCTACAATTTTAAAGTCTTCATTAGGAGTTAGTATATACTGTGCTCCCCTTCTAACTGCTATAACATCGAACACCCCCTGTAATACATCGTATAACTCCCTAATCCTTTTACCGTTATAGGAGCTGTCTTTAGATACCTTCAGGGCATAGGTTAGTGTTGTAGTAGTACTTGGGAATATATCCTCGGATCCTATATTTATGAATATTCCATCTTCAGCTAATCCAGATATATCACCTGCGGCATCACTAATCTTATCAAGTGCTAGAGTGAAATCAAAAATACTGACTAAGCGTTCAGCATCTCTAGCATCTCTCGTAGCTAATGCAGCCTGCATAATTAAAATACTCTTTAAATAATCAATCCTCTCTTCAATCTTCCTAATCTCTTCAGTAAGTGTTTTATCAGCGAAGAACACACTACAATATGCTAGATTAATCATCAACTCAGACAAATTCTTAATCTCCTTAAGGAGTTGAAATGCCGGAATAGGCTTATAGGATATAAACTCTCCAGAACTACGTTGCAATTACTCTCTCACCACCGTAGACCCAATACCATCCTAGGAAATAAGTATATCATAGAAATAAAGTTTTATCCCTCGTATTTACATAGTGTATATGCCATATAATCAAAGCTATTTCTAGAATCTAATGAGATTAAAATATCTAAGCTAAAGTGGATGGCCCGAGGAGGGGATTTATGAATCTATATAGGCATATTAGAAGGGTTATATTGGGGGATTTGATCCCACCCCTCCTCGGGCTCTCGACAGGGTTCTTAGATTTCATACCTGGATTAATATTAGCTAGTAGTAGATGGCTGTTTAATAACTTTACATGGCTTCTCCTAATTTACCCTCAGATATTAAGTATTAGAGGTGCTACATGGGGCATATATAGTGGTAGATTAACGACTGGACTGCATTTAGGTAGTTTTAAACCCTCGCTTAGAGATAATACGAGAGAGTTCTATACGATGCTCTTCTCACTTTCAGTACTAAAAATGTTTAATTGTTTCATCATAATTACCCTCGGGAGTAGTATCTTAATATTTTTATTTAAGTCACCTATAAGTATATTGATTGATGTTACATTTGTCGTATTATCTACTTATGCAATATCACAAATCCTATACTTCATAGTTTTCGAAATAGCAAAATATGCATATCTAAAGGGTTGGGATCCAGACATGCTTACATATCCATTTGCAAGTACGATTGGCGATATAATTGTTACAATTGCCTTCATTACTGTAAGTATAGTATTCCTCTACTATAGAGCAGTGATAATCCTCTACCTACTCATATTAACTCTATTTGGCTTTCCGGTAGTAATATATTCTTTAGGAATCGATAAACATCAATTTAGATACCAGATTAGCGAGCTATTACTATCAGCGGTTTTAACTAGCTTGATAGTTAATATTACTGGTTATATTCTTAGGAGTATGCATGAAACCCTAATTAGATATCCAAGCATCTATGTAATATATCCATCTATATTAACTACTGTTGGAGATATAGGAGCGATTATTGGATCTACATCTACAACCCGACTCGCGCTGAAGGGTAGGATTTTCGTTGCTAATACTAAATCCTTTATCACTGAAATCTTTATATTATCATTATTAATCTTCTCCATATATGGAATACTAGCGTCTTATCTATCATACGGCTACCTTAATTTAGTAGTAATCATTTTAACCTTACTTTCAGGTATATGTGCAGGATCTATTATTACGTTAATAAGTATTATAACTGCATACGTTACTTTTAAGAGAGGATTAGATCCAGATAATTTTGTTAATCCACTTGAGAGTACTCTAGCTGATTCAATTACTACATTATCACTATATCTATTCTTCACAATAGTTAGCTGATCGATTCTATACTCAAATTCCTATCATATGCACTTACACTTTAGAATTCATGTTTAATATCCTAGATCATGTTAGAATATATATGGGATGGCTAGAAGAATTATAGAGATCCCCAATCATATTAAGAAGAGACTGCTTAAAGCTGGATATGGAGTATATGCTCATGCAACCGTTGAATTATGTCATTGGTTAAAGAAATCATTGAAGAATCAAGGTGTATGTTATAAGAGAACATTCTATGGGATTGATACACATAGATGTGTTGAATTTAGTCCTGCTGGTATGATGTGTGAATTTAGATGTATATTCTGCTGGAGGCCAACTGAATTTATGAAGGTAGTTTATATGGATGAAGATGAAGTATTAGATCCCGAGGAATTAATGGACGGAATTCTTAAAGAGCGTAGAAGATTATTAAGTGGGTATCCAGGTACTCCTGGAGTCGATAAGAGACTTGTTAAAGAAGCTAATGATCCAACACATTATGCTATCTCACTATCTGGAGAGCCGACATTATACCCTAAACTCCCACAGCTAGTAAAATATTTAAAGTCATTACCTAAGACTAGATCAATATTTATAGTCACTAATGGTGCTGAACCAGAGATGCTTAAGAGATTGGAGAGGGAGAATGCATTACCAACGCAGTTATATCTATCTGTAAATGCACCTAATGAAGATCTATTTAAAAAGATTGTACATCCACTTATTGAGGATGCTTGGGAGAGACATCTCGAAAGTTTGGAATTTATCTCTAGGGTTAAAACTAGGACGATTATAAGAATGACTATGATAAAGGGATTGAATACTGGTGATGAGTATGTTAAAGAGTATGCGAAATTAATGGAGTTAGCTAATCCACATTTCATAGAGATTAAGAGTTATATGCATATGGGTTATTCTACTAGGAGGCTGAGTAGAGAGAACATGCTTACTCATGATGAAATTAGGGAGTATGCATATAAGCTATTAAGATATCTAAATAACTTTAAGATTATGGATGAATATCCTCCATCTAGAATCACAGTACTTCAGAATATGAATAGATATATTAACAGATGGATAGATTAAGATACTTCTATAATATCGAGTATAAGCCGAATGACTAATATATTCATTAAGGTTTTAGAAAGAAAGAGGGAGTTACTCGAGGAATTCCACTCTCTACTAAGCGATGATGAAATCCTTTATGCTAGGAGGGATAGTCATGCATTTAGAAGACCTAGGCCATGTGGGTTAACTGTTCATACTGGAGTCGGATGTCCTTATAAATGCACCTACTGCTATATATACGATATGGGGTTTCCAGATAAAATTTCTAAATACCCTCTAAAACCGGAGGCTCTAATATATGCCATATTACTAAATAGATACTTTTATCCAACTAAATACGGCACATTGATAGCTTTAGGATCTGTAACAGAGCCATTTCATCCAGTTACTAAGGAGTATACGTTAGAATGTATTAAATTGATTTCTTCAAAGTTAGGTAATCCTCTGCAGGCATCTACTAAAGCATTACTAGATGAAGATTATGTTAGAATGCTTGCAAGCTATGCACCATATATTAGTATACTAATTTCAATCCCTCTATACAAGTGGAGTAGGATTTTAGAGCCATATGCTCCAAAGGTGGAATTAAGATTTGAAACAATGAAACTTCTGAGCGATTATGGAATACACGTTACATTATTCTTCAGACCGATAATTCCTCATGCCTCTGAGGATGATTTAGAAATCATACTTGATAAATCTATTGAAGCTGGTGTGAGAAGAGTTATTTTCGGCACATTAAGGATATCTAAAAATATCCTACATAAGTTTAGAGAGTATAAGGAGATATACAATTTGATTATAAAACGCATTAAAGACTTGAGTAGATTAGATAGCATCAGATTTATAGATATATATATTAGAGATTTAAAAGATAGATTTAGTGGAATTGCAAGATCTAAAGGCTTTAAAGTATATCCATCAGCGTGTTCAGCTAACTTAGATGCATATCATCAATCATGTGCGTTATGTAAATTCGGCCCTTGCAATACAAATTATAAACCTATAGATATCGATGAAGGTGATATAGTAGAATTAATGGAATACTTAGAGTTAGACTCATACTATGTTAATGCCATTATATCTAATTCTAAAATTAAGATCATTATGAAGCAGTATAAACTTCCTAATGAAATTAGAGACTTGATAACTATAATATCTAAACGTATGGTTGAGGTTAAGCGATTGTGAAATCACCTAGTATTATAGTCGGACTATATATATCGAAGCCGCTATCTCTAAAATCAGATGCATTATCGAATTTCATTAAGCTATCATATATATTACCGGTGACAGTCACAGGTTTTAATACTCTCTCTATAGAGCCTTTAACAACTAAATATGCCTCTTGGGCAACGATATTCACTTGTCCGGTCACATAGTTTATGGTATGTACGTTTAGAGGCATATTCGTTATATAAATTAGCCTATCATAACTCGATAGTAATTCATCTCTACTCTTATTAGATGGCTTTATACATAGATTTGAAATTCCGACACCTACAGAACCTCCCCTCCTAACTGCATTACCAGTACTTTCAATACCCTCCCTTCTAGCAGTATATGTATTATGTAGGAAGGATTTTAAAACACCTGCTTCAAAAACTATAGTTCTCCTCCTAGAAACACCTTCATCATCATAGATACTCGTATTCCATCCATAATCAAGACATCCATCATCTACTACTGTAAATTTTGAACTCCCCATCTTCTCACCTAACTTACCTTTAAATGGTGAGAAACCCTCTTGTACAGTAGATGCGAGAATCGCTTTAGCGAGTGAGAATTTAAATATTGCTCCTGAGGCTATTGGATCTAATGCTATTACTCCATGATACCTCTCACCTAATTCTACAGCTTTAAATAAATCGATGCATTTACTAACCACAGCTTCTAATGTATCATCAACAGAATCTATAAACATCCTACTTCTCTTAAATCCAAATGTAACTACCTCTCTGCCATCCCTACCTTTAACTTCGATTGAGAATGTCATTCCAGTTGCTTTCTCCGATATATCGATGCCATTAGAATTAACTAAACTAACCTCTAAATCAATAAGTCTATACTCTAGCTTAACTGGTTTAACTCTATCATCTAAGCTACTTACATATCTCCTCTCCTCATCTAATCTTTTAATAATTGAATCTATAGATATCTCTCTAATCCTATCATCATAATATTCCTTATCATGTGTAGGTTTCCCCGGTTCCGGAAGACCATTCCAATATGGATCTTCATCTGATGCTTTAGCCGCTGATACAGCATATCTTAGTAAATCTCTAATGTTTGATTCCATTAGATTGGATATGTATAACGTGGTAATCTTCCTACCTACGGCAATTCTAGCTCCTAAATCAATTATATCCCGATATTCTGCCTTTATCTTCTCCCTTTCCGTAAAGATCTCAGATACTCTTTTCCTACTTATGTATATCTCGGCTTCAGAAGCACCTAACTCAAGTGTATAAATGATTAAATCTCTAAGATTTATATCCCTCATACTCTCCCACCTATCCTAAGCTTCTCAACAAGTAGATACGGACCTCCTAAACCTACATAGACGGATTGTCCACTTTTACCACACGCGCCAAATGGTTCTGCATAGATTTTGACTTCTCTTGATGCACCAGTAATATATTTTAGCATTTCGAGTATATTTCCAGTTAACACTATATCTCTAATAGGCTTCTTTATCTCACCATTTTCAATAATATATCCTCTGGATGCTGTAAATGTAAACGTACCATCCAAACTAGCTTCACCACCTCTTTCATCATCTACCAGTATGCAGTTTCGTGCTTCTCTAACCATCTCTTCATATCTCCAATCTCCAGCTTCGAAATAAGTATTCCTCATTCTAACTATCGGCTGTTTAGAATAGTCTTGAGCTCTACCATTACCCGTACTTCTAACCTTATATTCATAAGCTGTCTCTCTATCATGCATAAATCCCTTAAAGACTCCTCTATTAAGTAAGACTACCTTAGTCGTTGGAATACCCTCAGAATCTACTGGATAGTAGAATCCATCTTCATACTCTACAACTCCAGAATCTATAATTGTAGCATACTCAGATCCAAGTCTCTCTCCTATCTTATCAACTAGAGGCGTTGCCTTAATTACTGCGAAATCCCCCTCACTCATGTGCCCGAAACTTTCATGCGCGAATACACCAGATATCGAGGGAGACGTTATAACCTTTGAGAAGCCTGCTTTTGGATGTGTCGCATTTAACTTCTCTAGAGCTTTGCCTAATGCTTCAATAGCTGTATCTCTAGCTATATCATAATCCATAATCTTGTCGATACCTCTAGACGTACCTATAACTGAGTATCCATCTCCCCTCTTACCACTATCGGCAGTTATAACATTAATTAATAATCCGGATAGCATAGGTTTAAATAAAACCTTAGTACCACTACTATTAGCTATTAGTATCTCTCCATAGTATGATCCATATCTAACGCTGATACTCGAGACCTTGCCCTGTCGGTCAGCAAATTTAAATCGTCTGCATGCTTCTTCAATATTACTAGCTTCTTTATATACCTCCTTAAGAGTCTTAATTTTATCTTCAAATGATAGATCTATTGGATGAAGTCTGTAATTTCTTAACTCAATATAGAGTTCGATTGAATTAGATAGATCAATCATGACTTTATTTCTAGATGTTTTAGCTATCTTTAATGCATTATTAAGTGCTTTTAATGCATCATCTAATTTAAATCCACTACAACATGCGAATCCCAATCCTTCACTAGTTAATACTCTAATACCAATACCAGTATGTCTATCTATACTAACCTCTTTAACCCTACCCTGTAAGTAATGTATATATTCGAATGAAGTATTCTCAATCCTTGCTTCAACCCATTTAGCGCCAAGCGTCAATCCTTCATCAATAATCCTCTCAGCTAGACTAATATATTCCAGACTCATATACAGCCCTCCTTAAGACCACCAAGCAATTACTATATTATGTGGGGCTATTATGTTTAGCTTAATATAACTTAAGATTTTTGAATTCAAATCTATACCTACTCCATATCCTCATCATGGTTAATATTTAAAATGTCAATAATTTAATTAATCTAGTGAATTATAAACTATTAACTATGTATCTGTCTAAACTCGAAATAGGTATATTTTTCTAGTTAATTAAGGTAGGTGTCAATAACAATATATATCTCTACTTACATGGATTCTTAGCCTCATATTAAATCTATTAATTCTTGAGAGGTTGAATTCTTCTGAGGTGATATCATGGCTAGGAAAGTATCATGTGAGGAACAGCCATGGTGCTGTGACCCAACAACGAAAAAGCCTTTAATCAATAAAGGTGTTGAAAACGTATGTATTGATGAATCTGAAATATGCTTCATAGATGGCTTCCATAGTAGATTATTCTATAGAGGCTATAGTATTGAGGATCTAGCTACTAAGAGTTGTGCTGAAGAAGTAGTATACTTACTATGGTATGGTAAATTACCAACTAGAAAGGAGCTTGAAGACTTTAAAGGATGGTTAAGGGAGGAGAGGGATATTCCAGATGAAGTTATAGAGCTTCTTAAGAAGATTCCTAAAGATGTAGATCCTATGGAGGTTCTTAGAACGGCTGTCTCTTTCCTAGGTAATTTAGATCCAGGGAGACATGATATGACATGGGATGGTATATTTAGAAAGGCGATAAGACTATATGCTAAAATGCCAACTATAATAGCTGCAATGTATAGGATTAGAAATGGCTTAGAGGTCATACCACCAGATCCTAGATTAAGTCATGCCGAGAACTTCCTCTATATGTTCCATGGTGAGAAACCACCCGAGTTATGGGCTAAGGCTATGGATATATCTTTAATACTATATGCAGAGCATGAGAATAATGCATCTGCATTTACAGCAGTTGTAATAGCATCAACATTAGCAGACTACTATTCAGCTATAGTAGGTGCTATAGGAGCTTTAAGAGGACCATTACATGGATATGCTAATGTAGAAGCTGTAAGACAGTTTAGAGAGATTGGAAGCCCCGAGAATGTTGAGAAGTGGTTTAATGATTACATTATGACTAAGAAGAAGAGATTGATGGGCTTTGGACATAGAGTGTATAAATCATACGATCCTAGGGCAAAGATATATAGAGAGTATGCTAAGAAGTTTGCAGATGAATACGGTGGTGAGGTTAAGAAGTTATATGAGATAGCATATAAGCTTGAGGAAGTTGCATTGAAATCACCTCTAGCTGAGAAAGGTATATACACGAATGTAGACTATTGGAGTGGTATTATATACTTTGGAATGAAGATACCAGTAGAATACTATTGTAACTTATTCGCTATGTCACGAACAGCTGGTTGGACCGCACATATATTAGAATATACATCTAGAAATAGAATTATAAGACCTAGATACTATTATGTTGGCGAGATAGAGAAGGAATATATTCCGATAGAACAAAGAGGATAAAGCTTTCCTCCCTCATCCTATTTTATTTTAATTTTCCCATCCATATATCTATTTATAGATTCTAACTAATTAATTAT
>CAZHBK010000030.1:0-12774 GCA_964530465.1 uncultured Nitrososphaeria archaeon
GTTGTAAAGAGTAAAAATAAGACTAATTTAAATTGTACTCCTAAACCAATAGTATTTTTAAAATCATTCGAGATGTAGTGAGCATATTATCTTAATCAATAAGCTAAAATTATACTCTATAAACTATCGAGTATAATCATTAGGTGGTTTTTATTCTCTTTAATGGATAGGGACTAGAATGAGAGTAAATATCTAGTCCCCGGGGTGGGATTTGAACCCACAACCTGCCGGTGCCTGCTTGTTTGAGCGCCGGCCGATGGCACGCCTTCATCTCGGCGTACATCTCGCATTGCTACAGCCGGCCGCTCTACCAGGTTGAGCTACCCGGGGCTTACATATTGCTTCTTTACTTCTATATTAGTTATTGTTTATCACATGGATTTTAAGTTTTTGTTATGTTTTATTGTGTTTACTTGAGATTTGAGATTACTAGTGGTAAATTTTTAATAGTATGTTATTGCAGTAATACAACCGTATTTAGCTATTGCAACTCCAAGAGGTGTTATTCTTCTGGTTAGTACTATTTTTACTTTATTCTGCAATGCTCTTATTATAGTGTCTATCACCTCCGGCTTCTCCAATATTAGTTCGAGACATACGTATAGTGTTTTTACCGCTTTGGAATCTACTAGTGTTCGAATATCCTCTATTCCATATACTATAGCATTATGATAAACTCCATCCATTAATATATTCAACTCCTTCAATACGTCTAGGTATTGATTTGATATTTCTAAATCCCTCCTACTCAGCGTATTTAATACTTCTAGTATTCCAGCTATCGACCCACCATAACCTCCTTCTACCATTAAGTCGAAATACCTGCTATATCTCCTGACATATTTCTCAACCGATAAATCAAACCCTACTACAACATAGGATTCTTCCTTCACCCTATTATATTCGACTATTTCTATTGCCTTCTCTAAATTTTTCTTAAATACATCTAATACTTCTTGAGTTTTAATCCCTCCGATAAATACGTCATACAGTATCTCTATATTCGATGTTACCTTTGCTACTGTGATTTCCTGCATACTTACAACTAATACGTATAGTGTTTTCTCGGTCGACCTTTCATCATCTATCACATTCTTAAGTAAGTTTAACACTTTAGATGTGGATTTTAAGCCGATTATAGACTTCTTAAGTATAATGTCTACTCCTATCTTCCTCCCTTTTACATATTCATATTTAGATTCTTTAACTAATCCCGTTACTCTAATACTTGTAAAATCAGTTGAGAATCTAATATCGGTGGCTTCAAGTTCAACAATGATCCTCCTCCTCTCACCTCTAAGATATCTCTCTCCACTCTTGATTCTATCCTGCCAGTATACTTCAGTTATTAATGTTGATAGCTTATTACTCAAGAGGTAGCATAATATGATGAGATCAAGGTATGTTAATGGTTTTAAATATATCGTGTTTTTAGCTTCATTAAACTGGATTAATTCCATATCTTACTTTCCTACCTCTCCAAACGTTATAATTCTAATATTCTCCGGTTCTTTAACTATGATCCCTTTTCTTAATCCAACTATTGCTTTCACCCCTTTTCTAGCAGCTAGATCTAAAAGTCTTTGAGTTATTATACCATCTAGTACTATTGTATCGATATCTTTATCTGTCTTCTCTAAATACTCTATTAACTCACTTACTGGAATTTTATCAATTATTTCCTTATCCTTCATAACTAAAGCTTCTAATCTTCCAATTATCTTCTCAATGAACTCTTTATATTCTTTAACCTCTTGGCTTTCTTCAATCAAGTACATATTTAATGGTTTCTTATTTGCTAAAGCCTCATATATCTCCTCAGGTTTTAACTCTTCAACCTCCTTACCTTCTGGTGCTACAGCTACATAATCGACTTTAACAGTCTGTATTAGTTTTCTTAGGTTTAACGCTCCACCTCTATCACCATCTAGGAAGGCTATAACCTTCTTACCTTTAACTATATCTCTAATCTCTTCAGGTATCTTACCTCCACCAATGCTTAATACATTATATACCCCATATCTTACTAAGTTGACTACGTCTGCTCTACCTTCAACTAATATTATCTCATCTGAATTCTCTATACCCGGTCCTGCAGCTAATTTCTCCCTACCAACGGTAATCATTCTAACTTGTTTCTCTTGTAATACCCTCCTTAGATTTTCTAAGATTTCTTCAGCTTGTGGTATCTTCTTAATCTTCCATTTCTCTAATATCTCAGCGGCTCTTTTCTCAATATTTTTGATCTTCTCCTCTCTTACATCTATAATCTGCTTAAATCTAAACTTAGCTCTATATGGTCCTACTTGATCCACACTCTCCACTAGCGCTGCTATTAATGCTGCTGCCTCAATCTCTCTCGTAGTTGATATTCTTAAGATTCCTACTGTCTTTCTATCCTTAACCTCCATATGTGTAGGTGTTATCCTACCAATTTTACCCGTTTTAGCCATCTCTCTTAAATCAAATGATGGCCCAAAGATACCTTCGGTTTGGCCAAATATCGCACCTACGATATCACTCTTATCTACAATACCATCTATCTCAAAGTTAAATTCTATAATATATTTTATGAATTTCTGCTCTTCAACATCCTTATTATCTTTATCGCTCATCGCGTACTACACCTCCGTAATTTAGATATTTAGCTGATGTAGACTCTACATACTAATATAATCTTATGATTGATGCATTATTATCAACACTCAATTATTTAAACCTATAGCTGTTTATAAATGCATTATGTAGATGGATTAATTCATTAAGCTTAACATACACATGATATGTTGGTTAGATAGAGGTATCTACCTTATAATTGAATAACATAGATAGACGTATATAGTTATCTAATATATCGCTTATCTCATATCCTAATTCACATGACAACTTTCTCAACTCGTTCCGAAATCCATCAATTAATCTTACTCCATATGATAATGCAATTTTTCTAATCTTCTTCTCTAGCATAACCCCTTCATGATCATAATCTGTAAGGATTAGCATTTTATAGTTATTTTCAAGCGTGTAGCGTATTATCTCTTCAATTCTAAACTTATTGAGGATGAAGATTTTACCTTTTACCCCAATCTTTCTTAATTTCTCAAAGTCTGAAAATCCTTCTACTACAATACATAATTTATCATCATCTCTAATCCTTCCAATTAACTGATCCAATATAAGGTATTTCTCTAGTAGTGAATATTTAGATCTTCTCATACCCGCTAATCTAATTTCTAATTTATCACTACGATGTATTATTTGAGTATTTGATATTTATTCATTGCTGTTATGTTTTCTCAGATATTATTTCCCTCATTTCATCAAGTACATAACTGTGCTGATCGAAATATCTTCTCGGTTTCTCAAGAATTTCATTCAAGTATTCACTCGCTGCATCCTTTAAATCTAATGGATGTATTTCACCTCTTGAGTATGAATTAATTAACCCATCAATATCATTAAATTCTAAGTCTCCATGTCTCGTTTTAATTACAATATTCTTATTTAGATCTCTCATGTATGGGAATATTATATATCTGAATAAGTAAATCATAGGATTAGATTCAACATCTTTCGGTGGGCAGTACGCCTTTCTAATCTTCCTCCTCACGGTTTCTTCATCATCATGAACGAATATTGCTGTATATGGTTTACTCTTAGACATCTTTGAAAAAACTATCTCCTCCTTATCCTTAGGTACTGGTGAATCTAGAGATGGTAAGATTGGAGTATGTATGAAGATTGGTTTTTTAAATCCAATGCTTTTAGATACATCTCTAGCTAGCATATGAACCTTCCTCTGATCTATTCCAGCTGCAGCTATATCTACGTTTAACATAAATATATCGGTTGCCTGCATTATTGGATAGATCAGCCATGCAAACTCCTTAATTTCACTATCCTCCCTTCTGCCCATTATTGGAAGACTTCTTATCACTCTCCTTAAACTCACTTTCTTAGCTATCTTAATAGCTAGCTCCCAATATCCTTCGGTATTTACAAGTTCGTAAGCCCACATAAATTTAACTCTCTCACCAGTAACACCTAATGATTTAAATACATGCTTGAAGTATTCCCCTGCAGTCCTAATCTTTTCCAAATCGCCTCCAAGCTTGTTGTTAATCCATGAATGCCAATCAGCCAGCAATATTATTAACTCTATACCAGCCTCTATAAAATGTCTCATTTTTCTACTTGTAATTAATCCAATCCCAATATGCACGTACCCGGAACATTCAAACCCCCAGTATGCTCGAGGATTACTCTTACTCTTAAGTAAGTCCTCGAGTTCTGGAACTGTAATTATCTCTTCAGCCCCATCCTTCAACTTAGCTAACTTCTCCGATACATCCAATTCAATCACCTTACTTATTTATAGATAAAAATCGTAGAAGCATACTATTATTAAAATCTATAATAGTAGTCAGCGATTTAATTTAGGTTGGAGCAATCTACTCAGATTGAGATTAATAATATGAATTTGTTGCCCGCGTCCAACCCTCCAACCCTCATCGATAGGCATATCGCCTTCTCAGGTTAGGCCCTCACGCGGGCACTCGCTAGTTAATTAATTGTCCCGTGTATGGGTAATCCGCTCCTCATTTAATCGGGCGGATCCGCTTTACACGGACTAGCTAATCTCAGCTGACGGAGAACCCCATTAATAAATAGCTTAGACTTAGCTTAAAACTTTAAAGATTGATACACACATGTTAAAACTATCTCTAATTCTATCTCTTTCACTTACTCATACTATATCTGTACCAGATTTCGAATAGTAGATCTAAATTCAACTCAAATACTCCGGCTGGGTTAATTAGCTGGAAGTTATTTAGAACTTTGGGATGTATCTCTCCTATAATACCTAATTCAATATCCTTATAGACCACGATTCCCACCCTACCCCTTATAAAACTAGGATGCTCAGTTCTGATAATAGAGTACTTACTGATTCCAATAATGTCTAAAAGTGTATCTAGGTATGATTTTAACTCGGTATATCCCATCCTTGGATGTGTTATTGCTACTGCTAGATGTATCTCCTCCTCAATTTTTGAATCAACTCTTTTAACGACATGACCTATCTCAAATATCTTCTGAGGATATTCCTCCTTCTTAGAAAGAGATAAATTTTGTAATAGTGAGGGTATAAGCCATCTTCTAAGTACACTATGTGATTTAGATTTAGGACTTTTAACTTTAATTAGATCTTCGCTAAGGCACATTTTAGATATATGTATATCAGGGTCTGTAAGTATGTAGTTGAAGACTTCCTGAAAACCTAATCCTACTAATAAATCTGCGATTTTATCTTCGAAGACTCTCTTATCAGATAATCTACCAATCATATACCCCTCTAATTCACATGGTTCAATCCTCCACATTCCATAACCTATAGCTATATCCTCTATTATATCTCTCGGATGTAATATATCGACTCTATAGGGCGGTATCAATACTTGAAATGCATCTTCCGATTCAATATATCTAGCGTCCATCCTCATCGCTCTAATTGCATCTATTATCTCACTAATGGATAGATCTAAACCTAATATCTGTCTTACATCCTTCTTTAGGACTTTCATACTTCGATACCTTAAATCCGGATACTTTATTTCTCTATCCCCATATACTATACTGACACTATACACCTTACCACCATAATCATGTAATGTTGTAGCTAGCAGATTTACTACTTCTGAAAGAGTCCTCAAACTCACTCCTGTTACATCTACAAATATATTCTCAGACTCCGTAGTTAATGCTGTATAGGCTCCATTTATGATAGGTGGAAGTGATAATACTTTATTTTCAGAGTCGATTATAATCGGATATCTATCAAAACTCCTTACTAAATGACCGTATTCAACTCCCTTAGGATGTATATCTAGAATCTCCTTTATCGACATCTCTCTATCCATATCTAAAGGTATGAATTTAAAGTTAGGATTTACTGTAGTATAATATAGTGGGAAGCATACTTTATCTAAATCGTGGAGCCCTATAGCGATCTTCCTCCTCCGTCTTCCAAGACCAATATGTAGATCTTCTTGAAATTTAATTAACTCCTCTAATATATCTTCAGTTAGCTTTAATCCTTTAATAATAATCCCAGCTATATAAGGCCTCCTTTCAGACACACTTGAATCAACAAAGATCTTAACATTACTATCATTAACAGTATAGTTGATCGGTCCTACCTCCTCTCTCAAAATACCCTTATATGTTCTAGCAATTCCAATAGGTGTTCCGAAATCAGGCCTATTAGGATTATATTCAATCTTGATATAGTCAGGTCCTACATCTTCAATATCAACGCCTATCCACGGAATCCATTTTTTTAATTCATCTATTGAAACATACCTACCCATAACCTCAGAGAATCTACCGATTCTTAATGTTAATGTTGGCATTATCTACTCACCCGCAATAGTCTAGGGAGATATAGAATTACCTAACTCTACTTTCTACTTGAGACTTCTTCTTCTAAGCCATCCTAAATCATTTGCATATATTAATCTAATATCATCTAGATCGTACTTAATCATTAACAACCTCTCTAAACCTAAACCCCATGCTAAGACTGGGTATGTAACTCCTAATGGGTATGTGACCTCAGGTCTAAAGATACCCGCACCACCTAACTCAAGCCATTTACTCCATTTCTCGACATATATAGATGGCTGAATCGATGGCTCTGTATATGGAAAGTAGCTAGGCCAGAATTTAACATTCTTAAAACCGAGTTTTGCATAGAAGTCTCTTATAACCCCCATAAGCATTCTTAGATTCGCTCTTTTAGATATTACAATGCCATCAACCTGCATGAATTCAGGAAGATGTTTAAAGTCTACTGTTTCATTACGGAAGACCTTACCTATTGCGAATACTCTAGCCTCTCTATTTCCAATTTCATATAATCTCTTTATTGTTACCGCAGTAGTATGTGTTCTTAGAATCAATCTTCTAGCATTATGTAGATCCCATTTATCACCCCAGCCTATAGAACCAGTCTTCCATCCATCTTCATGCACCCTCTTTATCTTATCAATTAGTTCACTCGGATAGTTAATATCCCCATATTCTGGATCTTCCAGATAGAATGTGTCTTGCATATCTCTTGCTGGATGATCTTGAGGCTGGAACAACATATCAAAGTTTCTGAATGAGATTTCAACTATAGGGCCGTATGCTTCTTCAAAACCCATACTCTCGAAGATCTCGGCGACCTCTCTAATTAACTCTCTCATTGGATGAATCCTACCAGGATATACCTCAAATGTTTTAATATTGAGATCATATTCTTTGAAGCGAGCATATCTCCATACATCACTCTTAATTATTTCAGGTGTGAGTAGAGTAATCTCCTCCCCGGACTTTAATTCAACCTCATTTATCTTAGGTAATGCTCGAATATATTCATACGTCCTAGAGTTTACTTTAATAAATCCAGGCCTCCTAATAATATTAAACCTGCTTAAGAATTCAAATTCTTTAGATGGAATATCTATAGATTTCAGACTCAATAATGTATTTAAAATATTTCTAATCGTCCTAAACTCATTATCTAAATCTAACCTTTTAATTACGACTACCCTCTCCCCATTCTTCTTAACTATAGATAGATAGCCTCTTTCAACTAATTTTCCAATTCCAACTTGAGCATCCTCCTTAGGTAGGTTAACTAGTTTAAATAGATCTCTCAGCTTAATCTCATTAAGACCTATATTTGACAATCTATCCAGAATAATAAATTCAGGCAATGTTCCTAATTCAATTAGTTTATTTCCAGGCTCCATCCATTTCTTTGTAACTCTTGATATCTCGATTAAACCTATCTTTTTAAACTCCTCAATAACTGCCCTTAACGTATCAGTTTTAACGTTAAGTATTCTAGCTGCCTCTTCAATATTAACCATCCTTTTCCCCCTAAGTAGTTTAATCAACTCTAGTTTAATACTGCTAAGGCTCATAGTTTGATTCAAATATTATATCAAGAAGTATTTATTAATTTCATTTATAGGCTTGACTTCTAATTAACTAACATACGTAGAGTTGTTAAATTTAAATGCATTATGGAGAGGTGTCATGAGTAACGAATTTAAAGTAACACCTTGGGAGGTAGAGGGAATTGTCAATTATGAAAAACTGATTAGAGACTTTGGAGTAAGACCAATTACAGGAGAGATTATAGAGCTTTTTAAAGAAGCATTTAATGAAATCCCTAGAGAGGTTAGAAGGAGAATTTTCTTCTCTCATAGAGATTTAGATATCGTATTGAGGGATTTTATCAATGGTAGGAAGCCATATCTATATACTGGGAGGGGACCTTCAGGCTTTATGCATATCGGTCATATAATTCCATTAATATTTACAAAATACTTGATGGAGAAGTTCGATACAATATTGATCCTTCAAATCACATCCGATGAGAAATTCATGTATCACAATTTAAAGCCTGAAGAGGCTTGGATGTATACTATGGATAATATATTAGATATATTGGCGTTAGGCTTCGATCCCGATAGGATATATATAATTGATAATTTAAGGCATG
The DNA here is from genome assembly GCA_964530465.1 of uncultured Nitrososphaeria archaeon. Classification (GTDB taxonomy): domain Archaea; phylum Thermoproteota; class Nitrososphaeria; order Geothermarchaeales; family JDFR-13; genus CAZHBK01. The sequence continues at coordinate 8,558 of CAZHBK010000030.1, forward strand.
CAAGTTATTTATATCAGATTGCAGTATCGGTTGCACGTAAGATAACATATTCTACCATTAAGGCTGTATTTGGTTTTACACCAGATACTAATATTGGAATGATCTTCTTTCCTGCTCTTCAGGCAGCACCTTGTTTTATAGGTTATTTCATAGGTAGTGAGAGATACTATAATTGTCTAATACCTGCAGCAGTCGATCAAGATCCCTACTGGCGTGTTACACGTGATATAGCGGTTAAATTAAGATTTCCAAAACCCTCGCAAATACATGGAAAACTACTACCTGGTTTAAAGAGAGGAGTGAAAATGTCGTCTTCAGCTCCTGAAACCGCTATATATTTATCTGATTCTGATGAAGCTATTAAAAGAAAAGTGTTTAATGCGTTTACTGGCGGGCAACCAACAATAGAGATGCAGAGAAAGCACGGAGGTAATCCTGATGTCTGCGTGGTCTTTGAGTATTTTAAGTTTCTATTTGAGGAGGATGATAAGAGGCTTGAAGAGAGAAGGGAGAGGTGTTTAAAAGGAGAGTTATTGTGTGGGGAGTGTAAAGCTGAATTATCTGAGAGAATAATCAAAATGATTCGAGAGCATAGAAGGAGACGCAAACTTATTAGAGAGGTAGATGTTGATAGGGCATTAATAGATAGTAAGGTTGATTTAAGGGAATTGATTGATAAGTTTAAATTACTACGTTAGCCTCCCCCAAGCATCCATCCTTCTCTCTAATATACCACTAGATGAAATCTTCTCACCCGTCTCAGTTTCAACAAGATTTATTACGTATATTAATAATGGCTTCATATCTTTTTTAAGTCTAATCAGATTTATTCTCCATGCATTCTTAAAAGTCTCTGTGCTTACAACTATTGCATTTATATCAGGTTGCTTGATTGTAGGCCCATATGGATCATTTATCTTGAAAATCGTGTATTTAATACGCCATCTACTTTTTTCAATCAATTTTTTTAAGTTTGCATATCTCTCATTATAGCTTAATACTTTCCTCTTCTTTGTCTTTAACGCAAACATATCACTCGTTAAGCCAATGCATACTTCATCGCCTATTTTAAAGGCTTCATAAATCAGTTTGACATGTCCTGCATGTAATTCTTCAAATGTCCCACCTATTGCAACTTTAACATCCATTTACACATCCCCTACAATCTATTCTACCTACCCTAATAATATGCTAGAAGTCTACCCATATATAACTTAATTCCAGTAACTCATTACTAACCTCATACATATTAACGCCTTAATATTTCGATTCTCAAAGATATTATGATATATGATGGGCTTAAAGGATTACGAGATCGACTGCTATCTTAAATCTGGTAGGATAGCAAGAGATACCTTAAAATATGCAATTGATCTAATTGGTGGTAGCAGGAGAATAAATCTCTATAATCTATGTATTTCTATCGAGAAATACATTCGCGACAAGGGAGGTATTCCGGCATTCCCATGTAATATTAGTCTTAATGAGATTGCAGCACATTATTCACCTACGGATCCAGATGATACTATTATCTTTGATGAAGGTCTTTTGAAGATAGATGTAGGAGTTATGATTGATGGATATATAGCTGATACTGCTATTACAATTGCAAGGGGATATAAATATGAGGATATTGCCAAAGCTAATAAGCAAATCCTTGAAGAAGCAATTAAGTTATTTAGAGATGGTGTTAAACTAGGTGAGATTGGAGAGTATATTGAGAATAGAGCAATTGAATTAGGCTATAAACCTATCTCAAATCTAACAGGTCACTTGATAAGCAGATATAATTTACATGCTGGAAAGAACGTACCTAATGTTAAACAGATATTTAGCCCGAGAATTGCAAAAGGTGAGGTATATGCGATAGAGCCATTCCTAACATTCGCGAATAACATAGGCTATGTAATATCAGGAATTAAAGTTCAGATCTTCTCTCTAACTAAGACAAAGAAGATTAAAGATGAAGATTTAGATAAATTCAAAAATTATATCCTAGAAAATTTTAAAACTCTTCCCTTCTCACCTAGATGGCTATATGATATCTACGGTTTTGAAGAAACATGGAAATTAATTAACAGACTCCGTAAATTAAAATACCTTAGAGACTATCCTATACTAGTTGAGAAAAGCGGGGGTTATGTATCACAGTTCGAGCATACCGTCATTATAGCTGATCAACCTATAGTAACTACATTATAGCTGTTAATTCAACGTGGGTTACTATAGAAGTGAGATTAAGATAATTTTAGATAAATCATTACTAATAGCCTGGAGTGGTATTTAGTAGTAAAGTTAGTAGTAAAGATAGTTTGATTTTACATATTATATTAAAACCTAGACTTCTTAGCTGTCTCGATGGAATATATTAGGTTAACAATCATATCTCCACCACACTTCTTACATTTCTCACTCGATTTCTTAGAAACGTAATCGCCTTCTTTAAAATCTCTAACCTCCTTAAATCCACACTTATTACATACTAATTCAGTTTTAACAATAGGCTTCGTGAACTCTAATCTCCTTCTTCTCGCAGTTGAAGTACCAAATATAAGTGCAGTCAACAAGATGATCGTGAGTATTATAATAAACGTATCGATAGATACCTTACCTAAAAGACCGCTTAGGCTTCCTATCATTATGGTACACCTATCGTATTACCTATTCCAGCTATAATTATAGAATCCCCTTCACTACTATTCTCCACTATTATTGATTCAAGTCTATTTAATACTTGTGGAATTGCATCCACAATATCCTTCTTAATAACCGAAATTGCTTCATTAAGATCCATCTTTATAACCATTGCATAAGTTGGTATATTATACTTTGTAGCAACTTCCTCGATTTTAAACTTTTCAACTCCTATCCCACCTATAGCTGCTCCAACACCTTCAGCTACACTTCCTGTTTTCTCACCCTCTAATTTAAGTGCTGCATCTATTGTTATAACTAGTTTAACTGAATCTTTATTCTCCTCTAATATCTTCTTGATTGCTTCCCCCGGCTTTCCGACATTACCTCCGGGTCCATGAGCCTTTATCAGATATATCTTCCTTTTATTAAACTCTCCAACATAAAGATCAATATCTTTCACAAAATTACTTACAACTTTAACATCCGATAGTTTAGGGATAAACTTATGAATTATGAGAGGACCTATTGAATCTCCTATTGGCGTACCATTCTTAAATGCATAAACTGCCTGTAGATATGCTTTCGCATAATTAAATAGTTGTGGAGCTTGTATTTGTAACTGCATAGCTATATATACATTTCCGGTCTTCTTAGCTAGGAGGTAGTAGTGGCGGGTTATCTTATATAGTGTTTCTAAGGCTAGAGTAGCTTCAACCATATTGGATAGCTTTTTAAGGAGTGGCTCATCCAGATTAGGATTTGATAACATCTTAGTCATATCATTTAAGAATTTATCCTCTCTCGTATCTATAATATGCTCTACTTTCCTAACAATCCCCGCAGGGTCCATATCTTCAGGGAGTATAACGAAGCTCTCTAATATATTGTTAAACATCGTTCTTAAGACATTCTCATCTCCACTATACTCCTTCAGCTTATTATATGTCTCCATTCTAGCATACTCACGCATTCTACCTAGTTGGGAAAGCATACTACCTAACTCTAATAGAGTCATCTGGAGCTGGATCCTCTGACCAAAGAATATGAGAATGAAGAATAGGAGAATCCAGATTGTTTGAATTATAATGTATGTAGTATCATTCCCGCCAAATAATTGCATCTCCATCATACGCTACTCTAACTCCATTAAGAGCGATTTAAAGCAGCTCGTGATCAACCGTTAATATTGTTTACTTACAGTAACTTATAAACTTTACAGTGTAGATGTAATTAGCGTAAATCCCATGGAGTAATGAAGATAAAATTATTCCGTTAAGATATTCAAAATTTTAAATATTAGATAGCTAGTAGGTTTATACGGGGAGACGGAAGCCGGCCATAGTGCGGGGGTTTCCACCCGGTCTCATTCCGAACCCGGAAGTGAAACCCCGCAACGCCAGGTGAGTAGCCGGGTGCGGGAGCCCCGGCGAGAGCCTGGTGCTGGTAGCCGTCTCCCCTTTCTCACCATAATGTAATTCCTATTCTTAGACTATAAGCACAATTATCTGGATTTTACTCACTTTTGACCAGAGCGTATAGTCATGATCATGAAGTTCTTAAGTCAATTTAAAGAATTATAC
>CAZHBK010000031.1:0-10344 GCA_964530465.1 uncultured Nitrososphaeria archaeon
ACTTATAATTATTGATGTATCACTTGTAAATAGTATATATTTTTTAGGTTAATTAAGCATAATTCCTAACTATATCTTTACCTTTATTTTTATAAAATATATAGATCGTGCTATTTCGCTATGAACGTTATAATATGATACTTAGTATAACTATATTTCATGTTAATTTAAATTAGCTTATTGCAATACAATTATAGGTAGATATGAGTTCTGAGATGGAGTTAGATGAACTTGATAAACGAATAATAAAGATACTACAAGAGAATGCGAGAGTTGGGGTAAGGGAGCTAGCTAGAAGACTTAATGTAAGCCCAGCGAGTATATCTAGGAGGATTAGAAGATTAGAGGATAAAGGGATAATTAAGGGGTATACTGTAATTACAGATGATTTGATACTTGGGAGATTGTGCTCTCTAATGTTATTAATTAGTGCTGATGCAAATTCAGATCCAGATGAATTATGCTGTAAAATCTCTGAATTACCGGAAACATGCTTATGTCTTAGAACAACTGGCAGATATGATATTGTAGCATTGGTAGAATGTAAAGATCCACAGCATGTAAATGAATTACTGAGGAAGGTACGGAAACTAGGTGGGATTAGCAGTTTAGATACTTCATTAATTATAAAAACACATAAGATGCTGAGAATTGCATTCGAAGATGAAATTAGAAACATGGAGAGAAATATAGAAGAGGGTGAGGAAGATAATAGAGATAGTAGATGATTTAATTCTTAGGAGAATTTTAGATAAGACATTAACAGTACTTGTAATACTTACGATTACGATACAGAGTAAATTGGAATATGATGAGTGAATAGGGAAGGTAATAAAAAGAAATCTAAGGAGAATCGAATTACTTTAAGATTATCTCTGATAGTAATTCAGATAGATCCCTTATCTCCAATCCTGCTCTTTCTAAGTTTGCTAGGCATATTGGGCACATTCCAATTACAGGACAACCTGTTTTCCTTAATTCCTCAACTCTTCTCCTTCCAAGCTCCTTCGCATAACTAGGATATAATGATTCGAGCGGCCCTCCACAACAGATTGTTAGCTTCCCATGATTCTCAGTCTCTTTAATCTCCACTCCGAGATCGCTTAAAACTTCTCTTGGAATATCGGAGACCTTTAAGTATCGCCCGTAAAAGCATGGGTCGTGAATAGTAATCTTCAGATTTGACTCTCCTTCAATACCATATCGATTCAATACTTCAAAATATGTGTAAGCTTTAATTTCCTCACCTATTAGCTTCGGATATAATACTCTAAATGCATATGTTGTATGTGGATCCACAGTTATTACTTCTTTAATTCCAGCATTCTTCAGAGTTGAAACAACATACTTTGCATGTTCTTTAAAGCTATCTATATCTCCCAAATCATATAGGAGTATCCCACTATAATTATCAACCTCTGGTTTATAGCAGAAGTCAACTCCTGCCTTCATCAGCAATCTCGCTATATTCTTAACTATATTATCGAAACGCTCCTTAACCTCTCTCGATATCGGTTTCCCGAAAAATAGTCTAAATAAGAATTTAGGTAGTATTCTCACCATACCGACTTTATCTTTTAGCCATGAAGTCTCATAGCTCTCTAAACGCTTAGTCATATTTTGAATATATGGAATTAACTGATACATCAACCCCGTAAATAACATCGTAGTTCCCTCTCTCTTAATTCCCAGATCTTTCCACCATGTGTTTATCGCTGAATTTGATAGTCCAAGCGGGTTTCTCGTTTTTCTAATATTATCAGCTATTACTTCAATGATATCCCTAGGCTCATACATTCTATTAAAATCTATTTCAACACTCTTCAGACTCATGCCCTCTCCCTCCATCTAGCAACTATATAAGACCTTAATCCATGGATTATCTCTCCAGGATCAGCTCCTCTAGGACAGCTCTCCGTACATAGTCCACAATGAAGACATAGCCATAATTCACGTGGATTATCTAAAATCTTCTCCTTTAAACCAAGTTGAATATATCTAATTATTTTTCGAGGAAGCGTACCATAGACAACAGGACATAAAGCTGTACAATTACCACAATTATAGCATAAGGTAACTGTTGTAACGCCAAAATCCTCCAGCTTTCTAATAAGTTCTCTTGCAAAAACAGGATTAACAGTGAGCATACTCTCACCTAACTAACCGCTTTGTACTTCCAATATCCTTCATCGGTTTTCTCAATAGGTTCTACAAGCTTATATTTATTAAATGTGAGTATATACCATGTTACTTCATGTATAGGCATTCCTACTTCTTTAGCTACTTCAGGGATAGTTTTAGGACCTGATTTTAAGACATTCATAATCTTATTCTTTATTATCGCCTGCTTCCTAACCAATTCAGTTAATTCCTTAGATGGTTTAGCACCAGTCTTCTCCCTATATAACTTAACGGTACTCTTCTTACTACTCATAATACCACCTCCTTAGCAGAAGCTCTAATCATATCCTTCAATTGCTCATTCCAAAGACCTCTCAATTGGATTGCTTCAGTAGGACATACAGCTACGCATGCCCCACAACCCTTACACTTAGCTTCATTAACCCATGCTCTCTCACCAATACCCTCATAATTCTTAATCTCTATAGCTTCATACTCACATACCTCCATACACTTCTTACTTAAATTACATTTAGATGGATCTACCTCAGCAACAAATGGTTCTAGTTCAATCTCCTTCTTAAGAGCTATAGCAGCTGCTTTAGCAGCTGCTGCTTCAGCTGATGCAACAGCCTCTCTAGTATCTCTGGGTGCTTGAGCACACCCACATATGAATAAACCACCTATATTAGTTTCAACTGGTCTAAGCTTTGGATGGGCTTCCTGATAGAATCTATCCCTACCTAATGGTAGCTTTAAAACCTCGATAAGCTTCTTATTCTCCCTAGGTACTAATCCAGTAACTAGAACTACTAAATCAACTGGTATCTCGAGAGTCAAATTCTCTGTTAGCAGATCTTTAGTCGTAATTATGAGTTTATCTCCTCTTTTAGAGATCTTTGGAGGTTCTGCCTCATCATATTTAATAAATATTATTCCATTCTTACCGGCAGCCTCATATAACGGTTCATTCTTACCGTAGGTTCTGATATCCCTATAGAGATGATATATGTTTAAATTCTTAAATCTCTCTAAGAGCTTAAGTGATATATACATTGCTGCATTACAGCAATATCTTGAACAATATTCATTTACAGGACCCTCGCCAGTAGGTATCTGCCTACTACCAACGCAGTATATGAAAGCTATATTCTCAATCTTCCTGCCGTTAAATCTAAACTCCTCATCGCCTTTATATGTTGCTAGTAATCTATGTAGCTGCTGTAGTGTAATTACATTATCGTACTCGCCATATCCAAACTCACCTTTCTTAGGCTCATATGGATCTGCACCTGTTGCTACTATAATCGCTCCAACCTTAACTTTAATAGTCTCAGGCTTCTGGTTTAAATCTATCGCATCACCACATATCTTAATGCATTCACCGCATTTAGTACATGCCTTGTCATCTATGGCTGGAAGCTCAGGATAGGCACCATCATATGGAATATAGATTGCTTTCCTCTTAGTCAATCCAAAATCAAATTCATTAGGTACTTCAACAGGACATTTCTCAATAGCCTCTTTAAACTTATCGGATTTCTTAACTACATATCTAGGATATACCTTAATAGTAACATTGAAGTTTCCGATATATCCATCTACAGATTCGACTTCAGCATTTGTATATACAGCTATATTATCATACTTCTTCAACTCGTCAACTAGCTCTTTAACGATCTCGACTCCACTCTTATCATATGGATATATCTTATATAATTGAGATACCCTGCCACCTAGGAATGGAGATCTTTCAACTAAATGTACTGCTATACCCATCTTAGCTAGATCTATAGCTGCTTTAATACCCGAGACGCCACCGCCGATTATTAATACTGCTGGTATGGATGGGGATTTAATCTTCTCTAATGGTTTTGCATGTCTAACATATGCGATAGCTGCTCTAACATGCCTAATAGCCTTCTCAGTAGCACCCTTAGGATCGTCTGTATGAGCCCATGATACATGCTCTCTAATATTAGCATGATAGTATAGATATGGGTTTAAACCAGCTCTAGTAACAGTACCTCTAAATGTAGCCTCATGAAGTTTAGGGGAGCATGATGCAACTACAATCCTATTAAGCTTATGCTTCTTAATATCCTCGATAATCTCATTTTGCGATGCATCTGAGCATGCAAATACAACATCTTTAGCTACTACAACACCGGGTTCATCCTTAATAGCTTCAACAACTTTCTTAACATCTACATAATCAGATATATTACCACCACAGTGACATACATATACTCCTATCCTAACCTCCTCCTCAGACATATCTAACCACCCCTAACCCTGCGTAAATAAGCCGCTACACGTGCGGCTGCAGCACTAGCTTCAGCTACTGAATCAGGTATATCTTTAGGACCTGTAATACATCCAGCTGCAAATACTCCATCTACTGAAGTTCTAGTTGGATCAGTATTCTCATTAGGTGATTTAATCCATCCAATCTCATCAGTCTCAATCTTAACATTCTTAAATACCTTAACTATATCTGACTCAGGTAGTAATCCGATAGCTAATACGACTAAGTCATGTGTTGCAGTCTTAAGCTTACCACCATCTTGAATATCCTCATAATGTACTACTAGATCCCCATTCTCAAGCTGCTCTATCTTGGCAACCCTACCCTTTATAAAGTACACACCCATCGCCTTAGCCTGCTGGTAGAATTCTTCAAATCCCTTTCCAAATGCTCTAATATCCATATAGTAGATAGTTATATCTGCTAGTGGAAGAGCACCCATTATAAGTTGTGCCTGCTTGATAGAATACATACAGCATATCTGTGAGCAATTAGGATTACCAACAGTCATATCCCTACTGCCAACACATAAGATATATGCTATATTCATAGGCTCCTTACCATCAGATGGTCTAACTATGCCATGGAATGGTCTCGTAGGAGCCAGCAATCTATCCATCTGCATAGCAGTTATAACATTAGGATACTCACTATAGTGATATTCTGGCTTCAACTCGGCTGGGAATAATTTAAATCCAGTTGCAATTACAATCGCACCAACTTTAACCTTATGAATCTTAGGAGTCTGAAGGAAATCTATTGCATCCGCAGGGCATGCTCTCTCACATTGACCACAGAATATACAATGCTCTATATCTATAACTGCTTTTTTAGGAACCGCCGTTGGGAATGGTATATATGCTGCCTTCCTACCGGCTAATCCAAAATCTAACTCATGAGGAATTATAACCGGGCATGCAAGCTCGCACTGACCACATCCAGTACATGCAGCTTCATCAATATATCTCGGTTTCTGAAGAATTTTAACTCTGAAATCACCCTCACCCTCTTTAACAACTTCAAGGACTTCAGAATACGTCATAACCTTAATATTTGGATGGTGTGCTGTAGCAGCCATTTTAGGTGTTGCAATACATGAAGCACAATCAAGCGTTGGGAATGTCTTACTTAAGAGATACATCTTACCCCCTATAGATGGTTCCTTCTCAACTAAGAGTACTTTATAACCCATATCGCCTAAGTCTAGTGATGCTTGCATTCCAGCAATACCACCACCTATAACTAAGACATCATACTCTTCCTCCTCGGGCAATTCCTCCGCTTCCTTAACCCACTTCTCGAGCATACTCATGCTTTACCACCTCCCTCAGGCTCTTTAATTTTAACAGGACCTAATTTCTTAACCTTCTCATACAACTCCTTAACATGTCTAGCGAATGGTTCTGCACATACGGAACATATAGCAGCCATCTTGACTCTCTCAGGCTCAATCCCATACTTCTTAACTAATTCAACTGCCTCCTCAACTCTCTTAGCAGTTATATCAGTACACTTAGATAGATATGGACAGTCCGTTCCATCAGCAGCTATGAATACAGCATCGAATCCAGCTTTAAATGCTTCTAATACGAATTCAGGTCTAACCATAGAGGAACATGGAAGTCTAATAATTACCGTTGAGGATGGATAATGTATATGTGATAATCCTGCAAAATCAATACCTACATCTGAAATAATATTAGTAGAAAAAACGAGAATTTTGGGGCGAAACTCCTTCTCAGACATATTCAGAATCTACTTCTTCCTCCTAACAAAAATCCTCCAATACCCGGGCTCTTCAATAACACCTAGGAATTCATGCCCTACCTTCTTAGCCCATAGTGGCAGATCTCTCTTAGTACCTGGGTCAGATGATAATACTTCAAGAACTCCATTGATAGGAACTTCCGTAATTGCTCTCTTAGCAGCTAGTAGTGGTCCTGGACATGAAGTACCTCTAGCATCTACAGTCTTATCAACTTTTAATTTCTTTAATTCCTCAGGTGGTAACTCAGGCATATACAGAATCACCTCACAAAGATAAATATAAAGAACAATGTTTAAAGTTAAAACATAATCTATATAAACAATGTTATTTTAGCCTCTCTGCATTTATCTATCCATTCACCAACTCCAATAATCTCATCTACGAATTCTAAGTCCTCCTTCTTAACACCCCATATCTGGCATGCTGTAGAGCATGCATAGACTTTAACCTTACCGCTCTCCTTAGCCTGTTTGAATATCTCATACCACATTGGTAATTTGAGCTCCTGTAATCTCTTAGCAACTTGTTCAGCCATCTCCTTAAACTCGCTAAACTCCATATTCTTCTCTATTACATCTTTTCTAAATGCATACACTCCCCATAGCTGTAGGAAAATTTCAACCTCCATGTCTAATGCAACAGCACCGCTTACTAGAATAGCCATTCCAGTAAGCCTATCAATACTACCAGTAAATACAGTTATAGCCATTTTTTCAGTCATATCAGGAACACCTCACTTAGTGAAAAATTATATAATACTCATATAAGCTTTTGATAAATATAATATAATGTTGAATAATACATTATACATCTTTACATTATGAGTACAAGCCTTAAATATCTAATGAAACAATGTTTAATAGGTAATGACTGCTATTCTCCACCTTACTAATTACTAACTGATGGGTATTAGCTCTATATAGAATACAAGCATTTATAAGTTTCTATTAGGCAGATGCTTTATAGATGTAATGAGGATTTTGATACTAGCATTAGGTAATGATATAGCGGGTGAGGATATAGCTGGTTTTATAGTAGCTGATATATTGGAGAGATTGATTCCAAATGATTTTAAAGATTCCATTGATATCATTAAATGTATCGAATCAGGAGTTAAACTAATGGATTATATACTTAGGGGTTATGATCATATTATAATCATTGATTCAATATTATCTAACGCAAGAGGTGAGATTATTAAAATTAAACCTAGCGATATGAAGACTATAGGGAGGATTAGATCACCCCATTATATGGGTATCCCAGATATTCTAAAATTTTTAGAATATTTAGGTGTATCTATTCCAAGTATTTCAATATATGCTATAACTATTAAAGATATCAGTTTTGGAGCTAAGGTTAGTAATGATGTATTAGAGGCTTGTAGAAAACTTGCTGGGATTATTCTAGAAGAAGTATCTAATATGTTGAAATCTCCATAAGCATTAGGTACTACCTCTATACTCCTCTTGCTAATAGCTAATTCTACCTCTGTAAATATATATGGAATTAAGATTTCTTTAAGACTCAGTTAGATAGAATATTAATGTAGTGAGGTGTATAATATCGCTGTGATGATATATGTGTCTTGGATATCCAGGTAAGATTATTGAGATACATGGAGATTATGCTAAAGTGGATTTCGGAGGTGTTATTAGAGATAATATTATAATATCGCTTGTTGATGCTAAAGTAGGTGATTATGTTATCGTTCATGCAGGATATGCTATTCAAGTTTTAGATGAGAGGGAAGCTATTGAAACTATAAAGTTGTGGAGAGAGATTTTAGGAGAGGTAGAAGAGGTTTAACCAGCCTTGAATATCAATGAAGTATTAAGGTCATACAGAGATCCAAGACTAGCACGTAAATTAGTTGATAAGATTCATTATGAAGCATCTAAAATAAACGAGAAAATCCTTATAATGCATGTATGTGGTACTCATGAATGGACAATTACACATTATGGTATTAGATCGTTACTTCCCAAGAATATTGAATTAAGAGCAGGACCAGGATGCCCTGTCTGCATTACCCCGGCATCAGATATCGATAACGTAGTTAAATTAACTATTGAGGAGGGAGTTATAGCTATGGCTTATGGAGATGTATCTAGAGCTAAAGGGTCTAAAGGGCTATCGCTTGATGATGCTAGATCGTTTGGCGGTAATGTTAGAATCGTATATAGTATTCAAGATGCAGTCAATATAGCCTTGAATGATAAAGAGAATGAGTATTTATTTTTTGGAGTAGGATTTGATACGACAGCGCCAGCAACAGCATATATGGTTTTAAAGGGTATTCCAGAGAATCTAACAATACTAAGTAGCTATAGATATGTACCTCCAGCCGTTGGAGCAGTACTATCAATGGAAGATATTAAAATCGATGCAGTTATATGTCCGGGGCATTCAAGTACTGTTACAGGTATGAAACCATATAAGAAGTATTTTGATCAATTTAAAAAACCCATGGTATTTGCTGGTTTTGAACCAATAGATGTTTTAATAGCAGTATATATGATTCTTAAACAGTTAACTACGGGAGATGTTAAGATGGAGAATGAATATACGAGATCAGTTACATGGGATGGTAATGTTAAAGCTATGAAGACGATATACAAGGTATTTAACCTAGTGGATGGCATCTGGAGGGGATTAGGTTTAGTAAGAGATTCTGCATTTGAATTTAAGAATGAATATAGAGGTGTTAATGCTAGATTTAAATATGATATTGAAGAACCAAAGCTAGATGTTGAATTTCCAAGTGGTTGTAGATGTGCTGATGTTATTAAGGGTAAGATACTACCTATCGAGTGTCCGTTATATATGAAAGCATGTACTCCTGAAAGACCAATAGGTCCATGTATGGTATCTATCGAGGGGACTTGTAGGATATGGTATGAGCATAATATTACTAGGGAGGTGTTTGATTATGACTGGTGAAGTTATTAAAATGCTACATGGTGCTGGCGGGAGATATATGAGTAGGTTTATTAAAGAACATATACTTAGGTACTTAAATTGGAGTTCTACAGAAGTATCATTATCCTCCTTAGATGATTCAAGCGTTGTAAATAACGTTGTATTTACATGTGATTCATATACTGTAAAACCAATATTCTTCCCAGGTGGAGATATAGGAAAGCTTGCCGTAGCTGGAACTATAAATGATATCTTAATGATTGGTGGTATGCCGAGGGCTCTCTCACTAGCATTAATTATTGAGGAGGGGTTTCCAATATCTGATTTAGATAGGATTTTAGAGAGTATATCTAATACTGCTAGAGAAGCAGGAGTACCAGTTATAACGGGTGATACTAAAGTTGTTGAGAGGGGATCTTTAGATAAGATAATTGTAAATACTGCTGGAGTAGGTGTTAGGCATCCACATCTAGATCATAATATTGAGGTAGTTAGGGAGTATAGAAGGGATTTTAATAGTAGATGGCTTCTAGACTCAAATATCAAGCCTGGAGATAAGATAATTATAAATGGATTTATAGGAGATCATGCAATAGCGTTACTCTCCGTTAGAGAGGGATTTTCATTTAAAGTAGATGTAGTATCTGATGTAGCACCATTAATAGAGCCGATGAATGAAGTACTTAGAGTTGGTGGTGTTGTTGCAGCTAAGGATCCTACCAGAGGTGGGCTTGCAAACTTACTTAATGAATGGGTTGAGAAATCGAACGTTGGTATTAGGATTTATGAGGAGAGGATACCAATTAGAGACTCGGTTAGGAATGCATGTGAATATCTGGGATTAGATCCATTGGAGTTAGGTAATGAGGGTAAGATGGTTATAGCAGTAGTACCTGATATGGCTGATGAAGTACTTAAAGCACTTAGATCGACGAAGCTGGGTGCTAATGCTGAGATAATAGGTGAAGCAACTGATAGATTTAAACATGTTGTTATGGAGACTTTAATAGGAGGCCGTAGAGTTATACCACCTCCAATAGGAGATCCAGTACCAAGGATATGTTAGAATGATCGCAATTAAAATACTGGTATCTGGTATTGTACAAGGGGTTGGATTTAGGCCATTCATAAATAGAATTGCGGTTAAAGCTGGAGTAAATGGATACGTCCAGAATCTAGGTGGTGGCGAGGTAGTTATATGGGTTGAAGGTAGTAGGGAGAGGAT
>CAZHBK010000031.1:10354-12648 GCA_964530465.1 uncultured Nitrososphaeria archaeon
TCTTAAAACTCTTTAGATTGGAGAAGCCTAAACCAGCTGAGATTAGATATATGCGTGTATATAGGGTTGAACCAGTAGGCTATAATGGATTTAAAATTCTGAAGAGTAGCGATAGTAGAAGTATTTTATCGATGATACCTCCAGATATAGCTATATGCGATGAATGCATAAAGGAGATTGAAGACCCTAGTAGTAGATGGTATAGATATCCATTTAATTCATGTGCATACTGCGGTCCTAGATTTAGTATGATATATAAAATACCGTATGATAGAGAGAATACATCGATGAATGAATTCCCACTATGTAGCGAGTGTAAGAGTGAGTATGAGGATATTAATAATATTAGGAGGTATCATGCTCAGGGAATAAGCTGTCCTAAATGCGGTCCTAGATTATGGCTTACTAATTCTAAAGGCGATATAATAGACGATGATGATCCAATTAAGACGGCTTCAGAATTAATAAGAGAAGGATGTATAGTGGCGATTAAGGGATTAGGTGGATTCCATATAGCGTGTAGAGCTGATAATGATGAAATCGTTAATACACTGAGGATTAGGAAGAAGCGTCCTATGAAGCCATTCGCATTAATGGCTAGAGACTTAAATGTCATTGAGAAGCTAGCAATATTGGTTGAAGAAGCTCGGGAATTACTAACAGCTCCACAACGACCGATAGTCTTACTTCCTAGGAGGGAAGATGCTCCACTCTCCAAATATGTAGCTCCAGGATTAGATACGGTAGGCGTAATGCTACCATATACAGGCATACATTACATGCTGTTAAAAGAGTATGAAGATGGATATATGATTATGACTAGTGGAAACTACTATAACAAGCCTATGGAAATAGATAATGAATCCGCATTGAAAAACCTATCAGGGATAGTCGATTACTTCCTACTCCATAATAGGAGGATAGTTAATAGAGTTGATGATAGCGTTATTCGATTTACATCTGGGAGACCAGTATTTTTAAGAAGGGGTAGGGGTTATGCTCCTAGATGGATTGAGACATCTTGGAAGACGGATAGAGTTATATTATCGTTTGGAGCAGACTTACAGAATACATTCACAATATACATATCTAATAAAGCGATAATATCACAGTATATAGGTGATTTGGAGGAATTTGAAACGTTAGAGGACTTTGAGAAATATCTAAACTTCTTTATAAAAACATATGGAGTTGATGTAAGTAAGTCTATTATAGTAGCTGATAAACATCCTAAATACCTCTCGAGATATCTAGCTGACAAATGGCGTGATAAATATACATCCGAGATTAAATATATCCAACATCATGTAGCTCACTCATATGCTGTATTGGGAGAGTATTCTACTAATGAGGGTATTGTTATAGCTATTGATGGAGTAGGGTATGGAGATGATGGAATGATATGGGGTGGTGAGGTAATACATATTAGATATGACTCATATGAGAGAATAGCACATTTAGAATATCATAAGATGCCTGGGGGAGATCTAGCAACAATATACCCTATAAGGATGTTGATATCAATACTATCTAAAATATTTGGATTTGAGAAAGCCATCGAGTATATTGGAGGGCTTAATCTAACTAAGTATCTTAGAGATTTAAATGAGTTAGATGCAATTAAATATGCAATCAAGAATACCAATTTAATGACATCAAGCATGGGTAGATTCTTAGATGCAGTATCCACACTATTAGATATATGTGGTTATAGATCGTATGAGGGAGAACCCGCAATGAAGCTTGAAGCATTCTCTAAACGGGGGCATCTAATAGATGAGTTCATAGATAGACCATACTACTTACGTAATAATATTATTAGAACTAGTATGATTATGAAAGATTTGATAGATAATCTTGAGAATTATAGAGCTGAAGATCTAGCATATACTGTGCAGTATGTATTAGGTTATGAATTAGGATTAACCGCTGTTAAAACTGCAGATTTATATGGATATAGTAGTATCTATATTAGTGGCGGTGCTGCTGTAAACGATATTATCATTAAAGGAGTTTTAAATGCATTATCAGAGCATGGTCTAAAGCTTAAGATGCATTATGAACTCCCTCCCGGAGATGGATCAATCTCATTTGGTCAGGCATGTGCAGTCGTTAATGGGTTAGGTTAATTTAAGCTTTTAGATTAGATGCTATATTGCTAACATAAGAATCCAGTATCCTTAAGACTCCATCTATTCCATCATTTATGAATACATCATCTAGTTTGGATATATATGGTATGAAACCTAGATATCTGATATTATAATTGCTAGATAGCTTCAATAATATATTAC
>CAZHBK010000032.1:0-11984 GCA_964530465.1 uncultured Nitrososphaeria archaeon
TTAGGGGTATAGGTCAAGTTGGATATTTAGCTATTAGATATTTGGTTAATAAGTTAGATGTTAAAAGAGTCGGATTAATTGAATCTCTATACACACATCCTGTTGTTAATGTTGGATTTAAAGAAGATTTGTTATATCCATTAGAGATTTATGAATATAAGAACCTAGGTATTATACGGATAGAAGATATCCCTCTTAATAATAAAGGCGCCTATATGGTCAGAGAGATTATTAAATGGCTATCTGAGTTAGATAATAGTAGGTTAATACTTATAGGAGGCTTAGTATCATCATTAAGAGAATCTGAAGAGGACATAGCTAGAATAGTATATAATTCATACTGGGATAAGCAGTACTTGGAGGAAATACCCTTAAAGTATGCACAGGATAATGTACGTATACTTGGCCCATTAGCTTATGCATTGTATTTCAGTGAGATATATAAGCTTCCTGCTTTAGCGATACTTGCATATGCTAATCCAGAAACAATCGTAGATCCAAGAGGTGTTTATTATGCACTTGAAGCATTAAAGAGAGTAATTAAGATTGATATAGATACGGCTGAGATCTTAAGAACCGCAGAAGAGTTAGAGAAGCAGATGATTAAAATGGCTGAAGAGTTTGATAAGAGAAGTTGGAGGAATTTATACACTTAAATCCTTTTAAGGAAAATGAAGGAGCATCCTACTTCCGCTTATCTAACTTTAAACCTTAGAAGGGTACTACACACCATCTCAATCCATACCTACATTTTTACCATTGCTATCTTTACCATACCTTCTAATTCTAATCCTTTTCTTTCTTTTTATTATTAATTTCTAATGATTAAATTAAGTATTAGATAAGTGGAATTTTAGTGAAAAATTATTAGACACTTCTATATTTAGCCATAAATTCATCATAAATCCTCTTAACTCTATCATATACTGGTCCTCTCTCTCCTTCGACTCCTTTTTCAGTTACCTTTATTCTATTCATTACGTATATTACGCCTTGATCCTTCCTATAATATACCATCTTAGGGAAAACCCTCTCTAGCTGTTCTCTTAACTCATCAAGATTAACTCTCTTCTCTTTAAGATATATCGTTGAGATCATATCACCATTGATTATTATTGATTTATAAGTTTCATTGTTTAAAACTACATCACCTAAAACTATTGATAACGATGCTGGATCTATAGCCTTCAATATACCTTTTAATCTCACATTAGACTTTAACTCTACAATTACCTCTTCATTGATAAGACTACTTAGCTCTTTTTGAAAAACACTTACTGGCATCATTATACCCCACTAACACTAATTAATAATAGTAATGCCTAATTAATATCTATGTAGTATTAACCTATAAGCGGCTATAAAAATCAAATACCATTTTCTTTTTACAAAAGATATTTCTATATATTAGCTTTATTTAAAGAAATGAGAGAAGAGGGCTAGGTGTATGTTATGACTAAGAGTAGGATGTTTTATGGGGAGTTGTTAGATAGAGAGAAAGTGAGGAGTTGCTTCGACTGTATATATTGTTATTTCGGTGGTAGTAGGATATGCTATGTAGGGATGGATGCAGAAAGCTATAAGGAGGCAGAGAAATACACATACCACACACTGAGAGATAAAATAACAACATAAATATGGAAGAAATAAGCTCAATAAGCTACTCTCTCACAGGATTATCTCTTATAAAGTGGCAAATTCATTATATCCTTACGGTAAAATAAATTGTGTAAGTGTTAAAGAAGTGAGATTGGATACTCAGCTTAATACATTGTGAATTATTTCTAAGTTATCAACTTTTATAATTTACATGGATTTCTCACTAAATTTTAACTAATCTATGAGTTAGCATTTTGCAAGTAGCCTTGGAATATTGGAATAGTAGACTTTAGAGTGAGACAATACTTTTATTATTCACACTACCTATAATACTTTATTACCTTTAAGAATAAACATTATACATTCGAACGGAATTATTCTATATTATCACTTATTTATAATGTCTCATAGCTCCTACTAGGGTTATAAATGTCTAGTAATAATTTTATATGTCCAGTATGCGGTTCTGGCAAAACTAAGTGGATTAAAGATATGCTTATATGCACTAGATGTGGTGCTATTTTAGATGATTCTATAAGATATGACGAATATAGCTATATTAATCGTAATATATCTAATGTAGATATAAGTCAAAGAGATATAGAAAGGTTTAACGGAGTAAGTTCATATAATTGTAGTAGCCTTATTAGTAAGCACATTAAGACTACTTTATCCTTAGAGCGTAGATTGATTAGATATAGCGTTAAAGTAGATGAAATATGCGATTTCTTAAATTTACCATCTTACATAAGACTTGAAGCAAGAAAGCTAGCTACTAAAATCGCTTCCTCATTTAAGAAATTAAATTCAACAACCGTAGCTATACTGAGTATCATTAAAACAGCTAGGTTATATGAATATCCATTAACATATAAGGAAGTATACGGTGCTGTAATGAGATTATATGGCCGTAAGTTAGAGAGAAGTAAATTTATTCATGAAATGATGAAGATTAGAAAGCTTGGAATTAGCATGCCTAAAACACCTAATGTCTACATATTAATTGATCAACTAATCTACAAGCTTACAACGGACAAAAAAGTACTCAATAGATTAAGTAGGTTGAATATAAATTTAAATGAGTATATTAGAAAGTTGAGAAGTAAAGCATCCGAAATTTATAATATGTATAAGCATTACTTTATAGGAAAATCTCCAGAAACAAGTGCAGCAACTGTACTATACCTAGCTGACTTAGAGATCTCAAGAAGCGAGAAAAGAAGAATGATACTTTCGCAGTCTATCGTAAGTAAAATAGCATCTGTATCTAAATATACTATAAGAGAGAGAGTAACTGAATTCTATAAGAGAGTTAAGAAGGATCATAGTTTATCATTAGATTAATCTAGCTTCTCTCTAGTCAATTTAATACGTATAGTTGTATTACTATTAAGTATTTTATATTCGATGATTACCTGAGTATAGTTCTCTCTACTTAATGACCTTATATCTAATATAATTAATCCATACTCCCTCTGTAAAGATTGATTAAGTAGCTTAATGTAGTATTTGAATAATGATTTATTATTACATCTAATATATTCATCTGCAATTATGATTGAGATTACAACACTATAGTTAACAGATAGATTTTTAGATAGACTTCTTCTAACTTTATGAGCATATACTATGATACCACATGTAATTAAGGATAAAATAATCAGTATTAGTATGGTAGATAAAATTATTGAGAAACCTCTTCTATATAGCATTTTAACACACCATGGTAGTATTTATTGTTAATTAAAAAGGGAATTTCAAGGTTTATCATCTCAGTATTTCTATCTTTAGAGGGATTTAGATATGGTATTAAGATAAGGTTTCTAGTTCTATTCATTTCATCAGTAACTATTACTTTCAATTCAATATGGAACGTCTTAGCTATTTCTGATATATTATTAATTGCTTTAACATCACCCTTAGAAAGATAATTATATATGTTCCAGAAGATTACTATATGAGAAGGAGATTTAACTCCAATTGGAGATCCTGCCGTTATTTCGATAGGTATCGAAAATATATATATCGCTAATCCACATAAGTAAATTACTAGGATGAAGATTGAAATTAATAATTCTAGAGATTTATTCATCGTAGACACTTCTAATTGAAGATGAAATCATATTTTACATTAAGACTAACTTTATAAACAATATAATGTCTAATAAAATCGATAAGATCGTTGCGATGGTTACAATTATAATATATAATGTAAATACTAGCGTAGACTCTAAGTCCTCAGTCATGACTCACATCTTATCATCGAAGTATTATTAATCGATTTATTCTTAATGCCTCCTGAAATTAATTCAACGCTAATATTCCAATCACTAGATATCACTGTAAGATTATTAAAATACTCTACTACAAACTCTCTATCTGAAACATTACTTAATTTGCTATACTCGCTATGTCCAGTATAATACCTATTGATGATTAGTAGTAAGGGATGAATAGATAGCAGCATTATGCTAATAATGAATAACTCGATTAATATGAATGAAATAGCTTTCATAATGATCACCTTATTAAAATCATTCTTATGAAGCCACATACTATAATAGAGATAGTGATTAAATCAAGTAGTTTAACTAGTAAATACTCTATGGTTCTCTTCATTCCATAAACTTAAATTATTAAACAATATTTAAGGACCCCTTGTGAGGAATTTATGGTGGGGGGTTATTTAGACTTCAAAAACTGATAATTTGATGAAAATGAGGAAGTTGTTGCTTGAAACACTAATACATCTTGGAGATATCAGTTCAACACATTGCTATAGGATTGGGCCTTATATTATTTTTATTCAGGAGAACGAATACGGTTCTGGATTTAAATACCTGCCTAGAATTGATAGTACATATATAGAGTATCTCCCACTCATGAGAAAGATATGTAGTAAGTATCCTAATGAAGATACTATAGCAGAGTATATAGAGGAGCTAACATTCTCAAATCTAATGCGTATACTAAAAAATCAAATTAGGAACGAACTCTTAAACTATAGGAATATAGTATCTAATATTGATGAATTAACGGAACTTCTCTTTTGGGAGATAATTGGTTTATCCAGACTTGCACCATTTCTTCAAGACGATAACCTTGAGGAAATATTTATTGATGGATTATCCAGACCCATATACGTAAATCATAGGATATTTGGAAAATGTGATTCAGACATTCTACTTACTAAACAAGAGATAGATGCCTTAATGATTCATGTAGAACTCCATAAGGGGACGAGTATAAAGTTAGATAAGGGTAATTTAGAGACTGAGATAGCTGCTGAAAATCTACATGTTAGAATAAATATAGATTTAGAACCATTAGCTACAGGAGGGCCATATGTGACTATAAGGAATTTAAGAAAAAATCCCTTTATACTTCCAACATTAATTAAAGTAGGTACTCTCTCCTTAGAAGCAGCTAAATTTTTACTACTGGCTGCATGGTCTAGACTAAATATTACAATTGCTGGTGAAGTTGATACAGGAAAGACTACCTTATTAAATGCGATAGATCTATCACTACCCCCACATATGAGAAAGATTTATATTGAAGATGCTTTAGAAAGTATTGATTTAAGAGTACGCGGTAGATATCAGGCATTTTATAGAGCTGAAGCATACTCTGAGGAGTTAAGTAGAAGAAGACAGGTAACATTTAGTCTTCATAGAACACCAGATTACCTCATACTAGGAGAAATACTAACAGATGAAGATGTCGAGACATTCTTCTATTCTTTATCATGCGGTCTAAAGGGACTACAGACTATACACGCTAGATCGATTGATAGTCTAATTAGAAGATGGATAATACATCATAGAATTCCAATAGATGCAATTAAAGATCTAGATGTAATAGTTTTTATGCGTAAAAATTACCTCTACCAAAGGAGGGTAGAAGGCATATATGAATTAGAGGTAGAGAGCTCAGACATAAAAGTAAAACCAGTGTTTGAGAGGGTAAATGGTGAGTTAAGACAACTTAGAGATATTAGAAATACGAATGTATATAAAAAGGCAGTTAAATACTTTGAGGATAGAGAAATAGTAGATGAATTGCTTAAAATGTTCGAAGAACTACTTAAAATCGATAATTTTGATTTATTTGAAAGAGAACTTTACAAGATTGAACGAGTGATATTTCAAGTGAAGAATAAGGCGATATTGAATGATTAATTCCTTAGAGTTCATAGGAGTTATTACTTTATACTTAAT
This sequence comes from uncultured Nitrososphaeria archaeon, assembly GCA_964530465.1. Lineage (GTDB taxonomy): Archaea > Thermoproteota > Nitrososphaeria > Geothermarchaeales > JDFR-13 > CAZHBK01. Next base: position 5,820 of record CAZHBK010000032.1, read on the forward strand.
GTTAATTGTAGCTCCATATCTACTAAAAGTTATCTTTGGTAGGAAGGGAGACGTATTAGATAGGGAAAAGCTTACATCATTTTTTATATCAACAAGTATTAGATATCCAATATATCACTCGCTTCCAGTAGCATTATTCCAAAGTGTTAGGCGTGATATTAGCATTCTAAATAATAAATTAGTAAAGCGACTTCTGATTAATACAATTAAAGGAATAACCCCTAAGAAAACTGCTCTTAGAGTTAGCAGTAAGGAAGACCAATTAATTAGTAAGATATTAAGGAATATTGTAGAGAAAGAGGTTGAAGAGATTAAAGAGAGTGGAAGGATCTCACTTGAAGATTATAGATTACATTTACTTGAAAAGTTTAAAAACTTAGAAAGTAAGTTGATAATACTACTCGTTACATACGTTTTCACACCGATAATAGGATTGATGGCATATTCGATTTTAGGTAGGATAGACTACTCGATATACGTTATAATTATCCAGATTGCAATCTCTGAAATAGTAACTAGAGGCATGAGGTGAGATAATGTCTAAGCGATTTAACAGGAGAGATCTAGCTAAAATATTTAATATGGTTGCAAATAACAAGCCTATACCACGCATACTGATTGAATTATATAAAGATGATAAAAGGTATTGTAATGAGGTAGTTAAGATTTTAAAGGGGAGTAAGTTAGATTCATCATTTATAGAGTTTGAGGTATTATCCCGAAGGAGTAATATTAGGGAAGAGGCGAGAAACTTACTTAAAGAGGTTATTGAAGTAGAGTTAGTTAGAGATGAAATAAACGTATTATTAAATTCCATAAGGAAGAAAGCTTTTATTCTAGCAACACTACTAATATTTATTATTCCAGTAATCTCCTCTCTATTACCCATCTTTCAAATTACAACAAATATCTTAAGTAGCTTCTACATAGGAAGTAGTAAAATTCCTATAGTTACGATGAATAAACCTAGCCTTAATTTAAAACTTTCTTTTGTATTCTTTATCCACGGTTTAACATCCCTACTAATCTCTCTATATTATATAACAGATATAGCTTCATTAAAGAAATGGCCTTTTATAGTTTTAGCAGTTATAGTTTACATCATTTTATTTAACATCATATCGCATTTAATCTTATCCTTAATTTAGAAATATCTAATATATTTTTGCAATGGTAGGTGATTAAATATGGCCATCTAACTCTTATAAAACGGTGTGATTATGAAGAGGAGAGGTGTTCAAATAATTGAAGAAGCATTGCTAATTATAGTTGCTCTTATGGCGATTGCTATTACACTAGGCGCTTTAAATCAAATACATCTAAAACTTGAGGAATTATTAAAGAAGGTATGGGATGGATTAGAGTGGTTTTTCAAAACAGTATTCTACTTCTTACCTCAGGGTGACTAAAAATGCTGAATATATTCATTAAAAAGAGGGTTTCATTAAGCAAGATATATAGGAGAATAATCCCATACGAAGAACATGCTGATGTAGATGATCTCAATAAGTATGTGATAGGTGGTTTTCTAGTTGAAATTGGTGAAGTAGATGAGGAGGATCCTAGATTTAAAGCATATATATTACAAAAGAGTTATCAGAATTTCATTAATGCGATATATAGAGTTAAGATACCTATAACCTTAGTATACTCTATCCTTCAAAAGAGTAATGAGTTAATCGGAGGGTTTTACATACTTACTAAAGCTAAAAATGACGATGAATTAGAGAGAAGACTTAAAATTATTGAAAGTACACTTTATGCCGTATTTCCAACGTATAACTTAAGGAGATTAAGTGGAAATGAAATAAAAGAAGTTTTAATATTAGGCCACCCACCTAATATGAGAAAAAATATTAACCCACCACCAATAATATATGAGCAAAACCTACCTACTAACTCTCCAGTAGTAGATAGCCCTAAGTTCTATCTACCAATATTGGAGACCAGCAGTAATATGAATACTATTAGATTAGGTAAAGTTATTAAGGATGGTGAGGAAAGTGATATCATTTACTCGATAAGTGAGAATGAGATTAGAAGCCATCTAGTATGTTTAGGTGCTACTGGAAGTGGTAAGACAACAACGGTATCTACAATATTAAACCAGTTACCTCAGAATATAAGGTATCTCGTATTTGACTTCCACAATGAATACGCACGTTTACTTAAGAATTATACTCTTATTCTAAGACCTGGTAAGGACTCACTAAGTGCAATAAATCCATTAGATGTATCGTATGCTTCTGATATTGGAGAACATATAGCATTAATTGCAGATATATTTGGAGATACATATAACTTTACACATCCACAAACATACTTATTTAAATTAGCTGTTGAAGCTACACTCTCAAATTATAAGTTATATGGAGAGAAAGAGCCTAACTTAAGAGCATTAATTAAAGTAGTCGAAGAATATCCAATTAAATCGTATTATGATCATGAAACAAAAATGGCATTACTTAGAAGACTAAAACCATTAACAGAAGGACAGACACAGAAGGCGTTTATCGGGGAGAGATATGTAAGTATCAAAGAGATAATGGAAAATAATACAGTAATTGAATTAGCTCATTTAAGGGAGACTAAAATGCGTCAAATATACTCATTCTTACTACTGAAGAAGATTTATGATTATAAGTTAGCCATGGGTACTCAGGAATTTAATCATATTATAGTATTAGAAGAGGCACGTTACATCGTACCTTGCAGAAGAGATTACGAACAACCAAGTATTGCTGAGAGAATGATAAATGAACTTCGTAAATTTGGTGAATCAATATTTATAATTACACAGTTCCCAACCCAGATATCCAAAGATACCATCAAGAATGCAGGCTTAATTATCGTACATAGAATAAGTGGGTTAGAAGACTTAAGGATACTCCAGAATATAATACCTATCGAAAATACTCAATTGAATTATCTAAAAAAGATGGAGACAGGAGAAGCTATAGTCAAAGATCCTAGATACCCATTACCGGTACATATTAAAATCCATCCTATCTAAGTACATTGAAGCAGATTATTTAAAGCTCAATCATTAATGACTATTAATCCATGAAGAATTTTCTGAAGTTCTCCTCAGTTAACCAGTTTACATTATCGGAGAGTGGTGTTACTCCTCTTCTAATATATTGATATATCTCTATAGCTTTATTAAGTACTCCCTTAGTTACATCAACTGAAATTACTCTATCTGAACCATATCTGCTTAATGCATCTGCATAGATAACATCTAATATCTCAGCCTGCACATTTTCCCGAATCTTCTCTGAGTTATAAGACTTTGCTTTTAATCTTCTTACTAATTCGTTTGGTTCACATCGAAGTACGATACATAAATGTACGTATTTCCTAGGTATGATATCCTGAGCAATATGACTATCAACTATAGAGTTCTTACTGAGTAAGTAGTCTTTTATAGAGTCCCATGCATTATTAGTATCAATAATATACGCCTTTCTATATGCATCGTATCCTTCAATTAAATTGAGTTTAATCAATAGATCATTTAAATCTACATACCTCCATTCTAATAATCTAGCTAACTCTTTAGCAAATACGGTCTTACCAACACCTGGAGTACCCGTTACAATTATAATCATATCCAACTTACCCAGCCTAATCCTCTTGAAATAACCCTAAAGATTTAATTCATCTATCTAAGTAATCTGTCGCCTGAGTGATTAAAATTAAAATAGCTATCTTAACAATATCACGCTACTGGCAAATCTTATAAAGAAAAGCTTAATTATCCGGCAGACATTGTAAATCATGTGGGTAAAGGGCCCGTAGTCTAGGGGTATGACGCCTCCAATTGGAGGCGTAAAGCCGCGCTCACGATCCTTGGGATAAGAGCCGCGGAGGTCGTGGGTTCGAGTCCCACCGGGCCCATCAATCTTTTACTTGATCTATGGTATAGACTAAATTACATATAGTAGAGATAGAGATATATAGGTTCATACCTTTGAGAAGTAAAACGAAGTTGAGGAGCTGATTAGGATAATGAAGTGAAGTATTAGGAATTTATTATTTATGAGATTCTATAAAAAGGGGAGAAATTTTTGAAGATGGAGGTTAGCTATTTTACTTCTTTATTCCTAATGTTCTTCTCTTCCAGCGTAGGTTTTTGCTTTTGCATCTCCTACATTTCTCTGCTGTAGGTGGGTTTTTTGCGCCACAGTTTCTGCATATCTTATAATATAGTCTATATTTCTGGGCTAGTGCTTTTTTATCTATTGTAATCTCCATTTCCATAATTAGATCAACTCCTTGATTATCTCTGGAATCTCTGACGGCCTATATGCTATCTTAACACCGGCCTTAGATAAACTTTTAACCTTAGATTCTACAGTTCCTGAAGGCCCAGATATTATAGCTCCAGCGTGACCCATTCTCTTACCTGGAGGAGCTGTCTTACCAGCAACATATGCAACAACGGGTTTATCAAACTTAGTTTTTATGATGTACTCCGCTAATCTCTCTTCATCATCTCCTCCAATTTCACCAATTACTACAATGGCTTTAGTAGCATCATCCTGTCTAAGGAATTCAAATGCGTCTATAAATGTAGTTCCAATAACGTAGTCTCCTCCAACACCTAATACCAGTCTATGCCCATATCCAGCTTTAAGTAGGTTCCATGCAATTTCATAAGTTAGTGTCCCACTTCTTGATACTATAGATATTGGACCCGGTTTAAAGTATTGGTTAGGCATTATTCCTACTTTGGTAAAACCAGGTATTATAAATCCAGGGCAATTAGGACCTACTATTCTAACGCCCATTTTAGCAGCTAGATTAATGAAGGCTAATGTATCCTTAGCTGGAATTCCCTCCGTAATTACGACAATCGGATTCAGCCTATTGTATATTGCTTCTACTACGGCATCATAAGCATATGGTGCTGGTACGAATACAATTGATGTATTTGCATCAGTCTCTCTAACAGCTTCTTCAATACTATCAAATACAGGTACGCCATGAACCTCTCTACCACCTTTACCAGGTGTAACTCCAGCAACTATTTTAGTTCCATATTCAAGCATTTGCTTTGTATGAAAACTTCCCTCCTTACCGGTAATTCCTTGTACTAATAATCTTACTTCATCATTAACAAATCCTTTAACTGGACCTACGGACATATTTAGCCACCTCCATAGCTGCTTCATCCATATCCTTATATACTTTAAATCCAGCCTCCTCTAATATACGTCTTCCCTCTTCTTCATTAGTACCAGTAAGTCTGATAAAGATTTTGCTAGGATCTAATTCTCTCTCCCTAACTACACTAACTATCCCCTTAGCAACCTGATCACATCTAGTAATCCCACCGAAGATATTTATAAAGATTGCTTTAGGTTTGATCTCATTAATCATAACATCTAATGCTCTCCCAACCCTCTCCTCCGAAGCCCCACCACCTACATCAATAAAGCATGCTGGTTTAGCACCATAGTAATCTACTAGATCTAATGTTGCCATAGTTAACCCTGCTCCATTACCCATAATCCCAACCTCCCCGCCGGGGAGTGGAACGTATGAGAAACCATATTTCCTAGCCAGCTTTTCTCCCTCTGTCAATACCGATACATATTCATAATATTTTGTAAGCTCATGCCTAAACTCAGCATTATCGTCGACTATTACCTTTGAGTCAAGAGCTACAACCTCACCATTATCAAGAAGTGCTAATGGATTAATTTCAGCGAGAAGCAGATCTTCATTAACTACAGCTTCATAGAGGTTTTTAGTTAAGTTGATAATATTCTTGTTATAATAGCCTACTAAGAATTTAGATACTATTCTCATATGGAATGGGAGAATGCCCGAAATAGGATCAACGAAGAGTTTTATTAATGCCCCCTCTTTCTTAGCTAGTTCCTCAACGTCAACGCCACCTTCCTTAGCAGCAAGAATTAAATATCCTTTATCGGGTTTTGATACAAGTATACTTAAGTATAACTCCTTACTATGAGGAACAAATTCTTCTACGAGTATATGGCTTGGTTTCTTACCTCTAATCTCAAGTTCAAACACTCTATTAATAGCTTCTTTAAATTCACTCCCACTTCTGACTACTTTAACCGCACCAGCCTTACCTCTACCACCTGCTAGATATTGTCCTTTTACAACTAATGGAAATTCAAATCCTTGAGG
>CAZHBK010000033.1:0-11909 GCA_964530465.1 uncultured Nitrososphaeria archaeon
ATGCATTATCATATATTAAGGCTAACTGGCTAGGTAGTCTAAATGAAGTTGGAAAAGATATAGCTGAATCTAACTTTAAATCACTTGTAAATAGGTATAGACTATCGCTTTATGATCTAATGTATAAGTCTAGAAGCTGGGATTTAATAGCTTATGAATTTACATCCAACTTAGAGATATCATTTGAGGAAGGCTATCCAACATTATGTAATTACTTTAAGGCTACTAAAGATATAAATATAGCTATCGTACATACATTTCTAAAGTTACTATCTAATCATCCAGATACATTTATCGCACGTAAGGTTGGATTAAAATATACGAGGAATATCAAGGATGCTGTAAAGATTGGGTATCAGACTGCTAAAGATATATCTAATAAAGCACGTAAAGTACTCCTACATGGTGGTTTACTTAGTAGAGAGGGAGTTAGTTTAATTAAAGATTTAGATGAGTATATGGCTGAAAATAATTTAAATCCTGGCTCTATAGCTGATATAGTAGCAACTGTAATCTATATAGCACTTATATTAGGATTGAGATTTTGAGGGTAAATGGATAATAAAAAGAAGAATTAGAATTTAAATAGTTTGAAAAGGTTTATGGTGGTAGTACGTCGTGCTTCTCCTTACTAAGCATTTCATATATCTTCTTTGCTAATACTGCTACCTCTCTCGCAGCATACTTTCCTCCCGGTATCGCTGATGTTAGATACGCTCCTCTCTCAGCTAGTTTTGCAGCCTCTTTAGGATCAACGCCTAATATCGCTCCTACAGCAGCAGGTATTGTAATGTTTATAATTGTATGACCGATGTATGCAAGCTCCTGCATTAATACGGCGCCTGCTGTTAGTGCAAGACCATATTCTTCTGGTGTGACTCCCTCTGGTACACCCTTACCCTCTATTACGAACTCTGGTATAGCTTTTCCACATAGATTCTCAATATGGAATTTCTTACTATCTATTGTAATATCATAGCTTACGTATGAGTCAAAGCCCCAGTACTTCTTAGTGAATGGATCATGTCTTCTAGCTTGTGGTCTAATCTCTGTAAACTTAACTTCAATCTTCTTACCTGTAAAAGCACTTAATAATGCTGATCCTCTCTTTTCAACATACTCCTTCCTCTCATCATCTAAAACTTTAGCTACCTCATCAACTGTCTTACCTGCTTTAATCATCTCGTATGCTTTAACCGCTCTCCTATATATAGCTCTATCTCTAACATCCTCACTAGCAATGATTAAAGTCTTTGTAACTGGTCCTCTCCATATCTCTTCAGCCTTCCTGGCAACAGTATTAGTAGCGCATAATGCCATCTCTGGATCTATAAATGAATTAAACTTATACTTCTTAACCTCCTCGGCAGCAGCATATACATCTCCCTTATACTTTAAGAGTAGTCTAATTACTGGTACTGAATCACCACAAAGATGACCTGTTGGTGCGTTTACAGGTCCTCCGCTAAATCCACCAACTAGTATTGATGCTTCTTCAAATCCAGCGAATATCTCATTAAGCGCCATAGACCCTAGAGTGCTAGCACCACCAATATCTCTTAGTATTAAGCCCATATCACCAATTACCCTAGCAGTATCAAACTCCTCTCTAGTACCTCTAACATGTATCTTCTCAGGTAGTTTAGCTGCTTCAACAGCTCCCTTACCAGCTAGATATGCTGAATCTACAGTACCGAACGGACCATATTTCTCTCCTACGAATGCATCTGGATGTACTATTTCTAATGTTACAGCAGTTGCTATTAATGCAGGCCATAATGGATATGGAGCTATACCTGCTCCAGCCATAGCGTCCATCATAGCTTTAGTACCTACCTTAGCAGCATTTATACAAAGCTCTGGAAATACGATATCCTCACCTAATACGCTGTGACCCATCGGGCTTCCTCCAGCTATAAATGGAGGTATCTTAGTACCATCAACCTTCGTAAGCTTTTTATCTAATAATGCTTCATAAATCGCTTTATAAGCTGCAAATGCTGAAACCTTATTACTAAACTTATTCGTGACTAGTGATATAGGACCTGTCCTACAAGCACCAGCAGCCATCCTAGCCATCGCACCAAGCTTCCTATTAGCCATTGGAACACCTGCTCTAGCAGCAGCACCACTGAAATATGCTAGTGCAGCAACTATTAATGCTGCATTAGCTGGTTCGGCACCAGCTCTTTTAGCTACTTCAACAGCATTCTTGATAATCATATCTAATTGGATATATGGAGCTGCTGCATCAGTTAGCTGTGGGCTTAGACCAGATAGAATATCTGTAGCTATTGAATTTGCAGCACATAATACGGCAAATACCAGGCTACCATGACCACGAGTAGCTGCCTCTAACTTATCATTGGTCATAAGATCAGGTTTGAATGTAACAGCGAGATGGGTAGCAAGGAGTACTCTTTCCCTCTCTAATTCAGCCATATAGAAAACACCTCACAATAATTTTTAGCATATGTACATAATAAACTTTCGTCTATAATTTCTTAAAAGTACACCAAATATTTATATAAGTGCACCTATATATAACTATGTTATATGTTTTACATTCGTCTATTTTCTTTTAAATTTTGCAACTCTATTTGCTATTGAAACAGCTGCAAGCGCTGCTCCCACAGTATTGTCAATATTTACGACGAGGAGACCGGGCGAGCATGATTGTAGCATTGAAAGAAGTGCTGCTTCCCCACCTCCGCCTTTACCATATCCTTTAGACGCTGGTAAGCCGATTACCGGTATATCTACGAGAGATTTAACAACTGATGGTAGTGCTCCCTCCATACCTGCTATAGCAATAATTACATCTACATCATATTCAATTAACTTTCTAACGGCATCTATAGTTCTATGTAGTGCTGATATACCAACGTCATATATTGTAATTGTATCACATCCAAGTTCTTCTACGATTGTTTTAACTTCCTCTGCTAATGGTATATCTGCAGTACCAGCAGTTATAATCCCAACTTTACCGCCAGTCTTATATACTGTATAATCTGGTCTTTTAATTACAGCTATTCTCCCAATTTTATTAAATCTAACGATATAACCTCTCTTTTTGAAATCATCAATTATCCGGATCTGATCATTTCTAATCCTCGATATTATAACCCTACCTGTATTCTCTAATGCCTTCTCGATACTAAGTTTTAAAACCTCATTATCCTTAAATTCAGCGTAGATTACTTCTGGGACTCCAATTCTAAACTCCCTTGATATATCCAATCTAACCATTTCTTTAATTCTAGATATGGTGAATAATTTAATTAGCCTCTCTGCATCACTCACTGTAATCTTACCGTCTTTAAGTAGCTTTAGGATCTCTCTTAATCTCATGATTACTAAAGAATATTCAGCATGCCTTCTTAAAAATATCGAGGTTTATTCATATATTCAACTCGTATAGTCTCCAACTCGTTGATTAAATTATTTATGCTAAAGGGTAAATTATAACATTGTTATATCTCAATATGAGTGTGATTTTAATGGATACTCCTGTTATGATTGAAGATACGTATGCTGAAGCATTCCCTATGTATGCTACTCGAGTATTAATTACTGCATTTAATAAGAAATGGGTTTTAACTGCTGCTAGAGAGGCAACTGGTTTTGCAACGTCAATCATTATGTCTCCTGCTGAAGCAGGTATAGAAGGATTGATATCTAGTAGATATACGCCTGATGGTAGGGTGGGAGCGTATATCCAGATATACCATAGGGATTTAGTTAGTTTGAAAATGCAAGTTCTAACTCGAATCGGTCAATGCATTCTAACATGCCCTACTACAGCAGTATTTGACGGATTACCTAATGTTAAGCGTAAGATTTCAGTAGGTAGAGCAATAGCGAGGTTTGGAGATGGATTTGAATATGAAGGTGAATTATATGGTAGGAGGGTTTGGAGAATCCCAGTAATGGAGGGTGAGTTTATAATTGAAGATAAGATTGGAGTTGTTAAAGGTGTTGCAGGCGGTAACATTCTAATACTCGCTAGAGATTTAAACTCTGGATTAAATGCCGCCGAGAATGTAGTTAAGGCTATAAGGAGGTATTGTAGGTTTGTAATAACTCCATTTCCCGGAGGTATTGTTAGATCTGGATCTAAAGTAGGTAGTTTAAAGTATAGGAAGTTGGGAGCATCTACAAACCATCCATACTGTCCACTTCTAAGAGATAAGATTAAAGATTCTAAACTACCACCTGATGTAAACTGCGTATATGAGATCGTAATCAATGGTTTGAGTGAGAAGTATGTTAAATTAGCGATGGGAATCGCCATCAAAGTGGCTTCTAAATCACCGGGTGTAGTTAAAATAGATGCAGCTAATTTTGGAGGTAGGCTTGGAAAATACTGTATTAAGCTATATGATGCATTAGATGAAGTTGAAAAGCTCGGTATTAAACTATAAGGTGTTAGTATTATGAAGAAGTTATTTATTTTGAACACTGGAAGGACTTTAAAACAGGGTATATCTCTAGAAGCAGATGGTAAATATAGTGATAAGTATAATGATGAAGTAGCTACTGTAAGAATTAATCCAGATGATGCAAGAGAATTAGGTATTAAAGATAAATGTAGGATTACTAGCAAGTACAGCTCTATAATCCTAAAGGTAGTATTAGATCCTAACATACCTAGAGGGATGATATACATTCCTATGGGGCCTTATGCTAACATACTGGTAGATCCAGATACAGAAGGTGTGGGAATGCCTAATTTAAAGCATACATATGTACATATTGAAGCTACAGACAAGAGAGAGACTACTTTAAGAGATGTATTAGAGACTTATAATATTAGGAGGATTGAATACTATCCCTTAGAGAGACCTACTAAGAGTGGTGTTAAGAGGATTATTGAAAATTATATCTGTCCTCTATGTGGTGAATTATGCGATTATCTACGTGTTGAATTAGATGGAGATAGGATAGTTAATGTTATTGGCGCATGTCCTAAAGGTAAAGCTAAGCTATTAAATTACCATAGGGATAGGATTTTAAAACCGATGATTAAAGTAAATGGTAGGCTTAAGGAGGTATCGTTAGAAGAGGCTTTAGATAAAGCTACTGAAATACTAGTTAATTCCAAACATCCATTATTATTCGGATGGTCTAGCTCCTCTAATGAAGCTATGGATGTAGGAATGGAGTTAGCTGAGTTATTAAGTGGTTTAATAGATAATACTACTGTTATATGCCATGGGCCAACCACGCTGGCTGTTCAAGAGACTGGTTCTGCAAGAGCTACATTAGGAGTTATTAGGAATCTAGCTGATGTAATCGTCTTATGGGGTTCTAATCCGGTAGAGGCACATCCAAACCACTTACCTAGATGGATATTCTCTAAGGGTACTGACATATCTGGTAGGAGGGAGAGGAAGGTAATAGTCGTAGATGTTAGGTATACTCCTACTGCTAAGATAGCGGATAAATTCCTAAAGGTATTACCAGGCAGGGATTACGAATTGATTACAGCGATGAGGATGATACTTAAGGACTTAGAAGTAGAATCTGAGGAGGTAGCTGGTATTCCAATTAGTGAGGTATATGAAGTTGTAGATATTATGCGTTCAGCTAAATATGGAGTTATATTTGTAGGTATGGGTGTTACAATGACTGGAGCAAAATATAGGAATCTAGAGGAGTTAATAAAATTAGTACATGATTTAAATGAATGGACTAGATTTGCATTAATACCGATGCGTGGACACTATAATGTCTCTGGAGTTAATGAGGTAATGCTTTGGAATTCTGGATATCCATATGCTATAGACTTCTATAGAGGCTATCCGAAGTACATACCTGGTGTAACTACAGCTACAGATGCATTAATAAATGGTGATGTAGATGCCGCGTTAATTATAGCCAGTGATCCAGTAGCACATCTACCTAGAAAAGCAGTTGAACATCTATCTAAAATCCCCGTAATTCTAATTGATCCTAAATGGAATCTAACAGCTCTAATAGCAGATGTTATAATCCCATCAGCTATGACTGGTATTGAAGCAGATGGGACGGCATATAGATTAGATAACGTACCATTACGCCTTAAGAAGATAGTTGATCCTCCTGAGGGAATATTATCTGATAAAGAGATACTTGAGATGATTCTCAATAGGGTTAAAAGGATTAAGTTAGGTGGTTAAATATGGATATTTTAATTAAGAATGGGATTGTATTCGATCCGTTAAATAAGATTGATGGAGAGGTTATGGATATAGCTATAAGAGATGGTAGGATTGTAGATGAATCCGAGCTTAGTGGTGATGTTTATATTATGGATGCATCTAATAAAATCGTAATGGCTGGAGCAATAGATATACATTCGCATATTGCAGGGCCTAAGGTATCTACTGGAAGGCTTTTAATGCCTCAGGATCATTACTTATCAAACATACCTCATAGACTACCATATAGAAGGAGTCAGACTGGTATAGCTGTTCCAAATGTCTTTAAGATTGGATATACGTATGCTGAAATGGGATATACATTTGTTGTTGAACCCGCGACTCCACCATTAAAGACTAGGCATACACATGAAGAACTCAATGATATACCAATAATTGATAAGTTAGCACTACTATTAGTTGATTCTAACTGGATGGCATTAGACTATATAGTTAATAATGATTATGATAGACTTGCAGCATATATTGCATGGTTATTATACTCAACTAAGACATATAGTATTAAACTAGTAGATCCCGGATCTGATGTAGCATGGATGTATGGTGGTGAGAGTTTAGATTTAGATATGGAGATTCCAAAATATGGTTTAACTCCTAAAGATATCATACTAGCATTTGATAAAGTATGTAATTTACTTAATCTACCACATAAGATACATCTACATGGAAATAGGTTAGGATATCCAGGAAATTATACAACTACTGTGAATACATTAAAGCTAGCATCTAAGATGGTATCTAAGGGAATCTCACTGCATATGACACATGTTCAATTTACTGGATATTCGGGTGACAGCTGGTATAATTTAGGTAGTGGTGCTGAAGATATAGCTAGAATTATAAATCAGTTAAGAAATATATCTATTGATATTGGACAGGTAATACCCGGATATACTGCTATAACTATGACTGCGGATGCTCCATTCGAATACCTATTATATCATATTACCAAGTGGAAGTGGTGTTTTGCAGATGTAGAATCTGAGACTGCAAGTGGTATAGTACCATATAGGTATAGGTGGAAGAATTACGTTAATACAATACAGTGGGTTATCGGGTTAGAAGTACTACTACTAACTAACGATCTATGGAGGGTGTATCTAACAACAGACCACCCAAATGCAGGACCATTTATATCATATCCTAAAGTAATCTCATGGCTTATGAGTAAGAAGGCTAGAGAAGATGTTATGGCCAGGATGAATAGAAGAGCTATCTCTAAATCAATACTCCCATCAATTAATAGAGAGCTTACATTCTATGATATAGCTATTATAACTAGAGCTGCACCAGCTAAATTACTAGGCTTAGATCACGAGAGAGGGCATTTAGGTGTTGGAGCTATAGCTGATATCGCAATATATGATCTAAATCCTAGAGAGATCGATCCAAGTAAGGATTATAAAACCATAGAGAGGGCATTTAGAAAAAGCCTATATACTATTAAGAATGGAGTTATTGTTGTTAAAAATGGTGAAGTTATATCGACAACATACGGCAGAACATACTATGTTAATCCGATGATATCAGAGGATATTACTCGAGATATTATTGGGGATTTAAAGTCTAAGTTTAAATCGTATTACTCGATATCTCTAGATAATTATATAATCGATAGATGTGAGCTTAGAGATTCTAAGCAGATTGATGTAACTACTAAATTAGCTTGATTAAGGTGATTATATGAGTGAGTTAAAATATGAATCAATTTACAAGCTTGAGTTAAAGGATGAGGTAAGCGTACTTGTTGATGTTAGGTCTATAAGACCGGATAAGTTTGCTGGGAAGACTCTCAATGAAATTAAGGATATAAGGGTTTTTGAAGGTAGTTTTAAGAGAAGGCTAGAAGATTTATTCGATATCGAGGGACCTTCTAAAGCATGCGATAATGCTAGTTTAATTAAAGTAGTTATTTCTGGAGGGCGATCACTTAGTAAGCTTATGTATCTTGGATTTAAAATGCATGGTGGTTGTATTGAAGTACTGGGTGATGTCGGACCATTAGCAGGTTATAAGATGGTTGATGGTAGGCTTATAATACATGGATCTGCGAGAGCATGGCTAGGGGCTAAGATGAGGGGTGGGTTAATAGAGGTCTATAAGTCTGCGTCAGATTTCATCGGCTCTAAACTTCAAGGTGAGAAACCTGGTAAAGGTATGAGAGGTGGGATGATAGTAGTACATGGTAATGCTGGATCGAATATTGGTGTCGGTATGAAGGGAGGTGTAATAATTATTGAGGGATCAGCCGGGAATTTAGTAGGTTATGAGATGGCTGGAGGCTCCATCCTCGTTATGAATGGATGTGAATCTTTCTACGGGGCTAGAATGACAGGAGGTAAGATAGTTTTAAATGGTAGAGTTGGCAGTATAATTCCAAGTCTGTATATCGATGATATAGTTAGTAAAGCTAAAGTGAGAGACTACATATTAGAGAAGGAGTTCGCATTATTCATAGGTGATGTCTTAGTTAATGGAGTAGGTAGGGTTTATATCTCGTATGATGATAATATTGATCTTCTGACTAGATATATTGAACTCTTACCAGGTGTTGAGTAATGGTTGATAGATTGAATAAGAGGGCTTTAGATATATTACTTGAAGCTATTGAGAAGAGTAGTGAATTAAATATCTCTACATCTAAAGTTGGAAATTCCCTAATTGTAGATATGGGTGTTAAATGTAGGGGTAGTTATAGTGCTGGAATCTATCTAGCTAAGATTACAATGAGTGGACTTGCAGATGTTAAAATAACATTAAGCCGTTTAGTAAATCACTCTATACCATTTATCGAAGTATATACAGATTACCCAATTGAGGCATGTATACTCTCCCAATTAGCTGGATGGAGGATTAAGGTAGGAGATTACTTTGCTATGGGTAGTGGCCCGGCGAGAATACTAGCTAGAAGACCTAGAAGGTTATTTGAGTATATAAATTACTCAGAGGATTCAGATGAAGCAGTCTTAGTCTTAGAGGCAGATAAACTACCTGATGAGAAAGTTATAGAATATATATCTGGTGAAATTGGTTTAAAGCCAGATAACATATATATTGCAGTAGCTCCAACCAATAGTATCGCTGGCTCAACACAAGTAAGTGCAAGAGTAGTTGAAACCGCAATATACAAACTATACAATCTCGGATTTAATATTAAACACATTAGTTTCGGATATGGTAGATGCCCTATAGCACCACCAGTATCAGATATGCTTATAATGCTTGGTAAGACTAATGACATGCTATTATATGGTGGTGAAGTAGTACTAAATGTATCATATAGTGATGATGATAAACTGAGAGAATATGTCTTAAGTACTCCATCTAAGGCCTCTAAAGATTACGGAGTATTACTGAGTGAGAAGATTAGAGATATTGGGATAGAGTTCCTATATAAGGTAGATCCAATGTTATTCTCAATAGCATCTATAACAGTCTACAATACTAAGACAGGATCGATATTTAAAGCCGGAGATTTAAATTACGGACTTATTGAGAAAGCATTAAATATTAAATAATGTACTTAGATAAAAAGATGATGTGGATTGATATAGTTAAATACCTAATAGCTCTTTAGCCACCTCATATGCTTCATCTAATTCATAGAAGCCTCTCTTATCGGCTGGAGCAGTTAAAGCCTTCTTTAGGAGAGTCTTTTGAACTTCTTTCTTAAACGTACCTATTGCTAACGGCCCTATACTATAGATCTTACCTATAAACTCCTTACAATCCTTACCCATCTTAATTCCTTCAATCCCTGTGGGTGGTGTTGCATTTACATCAGCTACAACCCTACATTCATCAAGTGCTTCTAAAATCTTCTTAGAGATTAATTGAACTCCTGGAGGTCCAGTAGTTATAACTACATCATAGCCTTTAAGAACATTTATAAATTCCTCATCTGTCTTAGGCGGTTTCTCAATATAACTAACTCTTTCAGCTCCAATCCTACTATTTATCTCCTCCTTCTTTCTCTTCGCTAAATCAACAAGGATATCTACGATTAAGACTTCAGCACCATCTTTAGCTAAGAGATATGTCGTATTACTACCTACTCTTCCAGCACCACCAACTATAGCGTATTTAGCCTTCCTATAATCCATGTTATGTGCTTTCTTAAGACAGCTAGCTACTTTAGCTGCTAATGCAGCAGCAGTAGTATATCCTCCCTGTGGATCTACGACAGTAGCTATCTTAAATGGTGGGAACATAGTCTCTTTAGCTATCTGAGCAATTTTAACAACAGCATCTACATCCATACCACCAATAAACATAACTGTATGAAGTATTCCTTCTGGATCTCGTGGGAACATTGCATCTAAGATTAACTGCTTACAGTTCTCAGGCGTAACTTCACCATATGCAATTACATGATCGAAGCCGATATCATACATTAACTGTATATCGAAGGGGCTTGGATGTTTGTCAGTACTTAGGAATATCAATATATCTTTATACTTCTTCTCAGACATTAGGATCACTAATTATCATAAATTCTATTAGGTATATTAATGCTTTAATATTAACAGTGTTAAATTATTACTAAGGTTAAAATATTATTTAATAAGGTAAGGAGGTTTTAATTAAAATGCTTATAATGACTTATCTAGATGATATCTCTGGTGAATTACTAAGTCATGGAGTTAAAACTCTAATGGATTCTGGCGTTAAGAATATACATTTAATACCTACAATTACTAAGAAGGGGAGACCTGGATATATACTATTGATCGATCTCAAAGATGAAATATATAATGAAGTAATTAGAATTCTCATTCGTGAATTCGGCGTACTAGGATATAGGATTATCGAGGCTAAACATATTGAAATACCATACGAGGTTAAGACTGCTAAGGTTAGATATAAGGATTATGAAGATAGTGTTAGAGTTAAAGAGATATATCATAAGGATTTACGCATATCTCTCAAAGCAGAATATGAGGATTTAAAAAGGATTCAGAGAGAGTTAAAATCTAGATTTAATCTTGAAGTATCACTTAAGAAGCTTAAGGAATATATAGAAGCTGAAGCTTATAAAGGCATATATGATATTAACTTAGCTGGAATCTGTGAAGTATAGAATTTACCTTTTTAAACTATAATAGTGTGAATTATATTTTTAGTTGGTGTTCTAGATGTATAGGAAGATCCTATATATAGATGTCATCCAAGCTGGTATAGCTGGTGATATGCTTCTAGCGGCATTAATCGACTTACTAGATAGGAATGTTGATCTCTCTAAGATTGAGAATGCAATAGTTAAAGCAACTCCATGGTGTAAGGATATAAAGATTAATTTACGAGAGGTTGTAAGATGTGGGATGAGGGCTTTAAAAGTAGATGCTATTATATCTGAAGAAGTAGATCATAGGCATGGTATTGAATTGATTGAAGCTATTGAGAAATGCTGTAATGAACTTGGATTATCAGATAAGGCATTCAAATATGCATGCAACACTATTAAGACATTAGTTGAAGCTGAAGCTAAGATACATAATGAACCTATTGAAGAGGTACATTTACATGAGACTGCATCAACTGATACTATATTAGATATTGCTGGAACAGCATACCTACTAGACAATTTAGAGGTATATAGTGAGGGTTATGAGATAGTAAGCTCTCCAGTAGCTGTTGGAGGGGGGTATATTGAAATAGAACATGGGAAGGTATCGGTTCCAGCACCAGCAACATTAGAAATAC
>CAZHBK010000034.1:0-11136 GCA_964530465.1 uncultured Nitrososphaeria archaeon
TCCCTATACCTCATAATGACTTATGGCAGTATCTATATGAAAAATACAGCGTCATATTTGGTAAACTCTTAGAAGTGGGGACTAGTTTATTCGTTAATGAGTATCATAGTTCACGTGTATACGATGAATTATTTAGATATATCTATAAGTTTATCAATCGTTGATGAGGTGGTGTATATGTATCATCAGGCTAAATGGGATGAACCGTTAATATTAGAGTATCCAGATAGTAGAGCATCCGAATATAATGATATATTAAAGGAGGCATCTAAATATATTCCTCATGAGTACTTAAGAAGTAAGTTAAGTATACCTGACTTAAGTGAACCTATTGTAGAGAGGCATTTCATCAGATTAAGTCAAATGAATTATTCTGTTGATACAGGCTTTTATCCACTAGGTAGTTGTACGATGAAATATAATCCTAAAATTCTCGAGGAGGTTGTTGATGATGAATACTTACACGATATTCATCCAGATCAGCCTTCTGACTCGATTCAAGGAATTCTAAAGATACTCTATGAATTATCTAAATATCTATCATATATTACTGGAATGGATTATTTTACATTCCAGCCTGCTGCAGGAGCTCATGGAGAGTTGACGGGAGTTTTAATAATTAAGAAGTATCATGAAGTGAGAGGTGATTTCAAGAGGGATGAGATTGTAATACCTGATTCAGCACATGGAACGAATCCAGCTAGTGCTAAAATGGCTGGTTTTAAAGTAGTTGAAATACCCAGTGGTAATGATGGTCTCGTAGATTTAGATGCCTTAGAATCAGTAGTAAGTGAGAGAACAGCTGGGATGATGCTTACTAATCCAAATACACTAGGTTTATTCGAGCGTAATATACGTGAAATAACTAGAATAATTCATGACGCTGGTGGGTTAATGTATTATGATGGTGCAAATCTAAACGCTATACTAGGTATTACAAGACCGGGAGATATGGGGTTCGATATAGTACACTTAAACTTACATAAGACATTTGGAACACCTCATGGTGGAGGAGGACCTGGTGCGGGGCCTGTTGGTGTTAAGGCGTTTTTAAAGGACTTTCTTCCAACTCCTATAATAGAGTACAAAAACGGTAGATATGAGTTAGTATATGATTTAAAATATTCGATTGGTAGAGTTCATAGTTTTCATGGAAATATATCAGTATTGATAAAAGCATATGCATACATTCTACTACATGGACCTGAACTTAGGAAGATCTCTGAGATCGCTGTGTTAAATTCTAATTATCTAATGCGAAAACTTGAGAGACTTCCGGGAATTGATCTTCCATATTCGCCTAAAACACCTCGAAAACACGAATTCGTAATTAGTCTTAAGAAACTTAAAAATGATACTGGTGTAGGTGCATTAGATGTTGCTAAGAAGCTTTTAGATTATGGTCTTCATCCGCCAACAATCTATTTTCCATTAATTGTTGAAGAAGCCTTCATGATCGAGCCTACCGAATCTGCATCATTAAAGGATTTAGATACGTTCTATAACGCGATGAAAGAGATAATTAATACTGCATATAAAAATCCAGATATCATTAAGAAATCGCCAGTTAATACAAGTGTTAGTAGAGTTGATCAAGCATATGGCTCTAGACCTAAAACTATGGCGCCCACTCATAGATGGCTTACTAATCGGTGAGGATATAAAAGATACCATAATGAGAAAGGTAAGTATAGTATCCATTTACTGAAGGAGTTCACATAAGTAAGTATAGGTATAGTGACTGCTCACTACTTTACTTACTTAATCTGAATCTGAAAATCTTTAGCTCTAGGGATTTATTGTAAAACACTTAAAATGAGGAGTTGATTCTTTTTAGTAGATCATTTGAGTAACTATAATTAATCATAGTGAGATTGATATGGTTAAGGTGTGTATAATAACATTCGGTTGCTCGCTTAATAAATATGATAGCATTATAATGGAGTATCATATATCTAAAGCTGGGTATGAAATAATAGATAATATAAATGACTCAAATATTGTAGTTATTAATACATGTGGGGTTAAGAAACAGACAGAGGATAGAATTATCGATTTTATAAGGAAATTAAATAAACGTTACCGTGGTAAGATTATAGTAACGGGTTGCTTACCATTAATAAACTTTGCTAGATTGTCTAGAGAGGTAAAATATGATGCTCTTCTTGGTCCTTCGCCAGGCCATAGGATAGTTGAAGCGATAGAGCATGTACTAAGTGGGAAAGAATACATTTATTTAAGTGAAACTCCCTATCCAGAAATGCCTCGGGATTTTAATCTTCGAAAACCCTCTGTAATTATGCCAGTCGGCATTTCATCTGGATGTCTAGATAGATGTAGCTTTTGTGGAGGAAAGCTCGCTAGAGGATATGTCAAGAGTCATTCAATAGATGAAATTAAAACATTCATTAGATGTTTAGTAAGGCAGGGTGTTAAAGAAATACACCTCACTTCGACAGATTTAGGAGCGTATGGATTTGATTTAAATCCCAGGAGGAATATAATTGATCTACTCAAAGAAATTACCTCAATCGAATATGATTTTATAGTTAGATTGGGGATGATGAATCCTAGATGGGTATATAAGTGGTTAGATGATTTAATAGATATACTTGCATCATCAGATAAATTCTTCTATTTCATCCATATACCTATACAAAGTGGTAGTGATAGAGTGCTTAAGATTATGAATAGAGGGCATACTACTATGGAGTATGTAGAATCTGTTAAACGGATAAGAAACGAATTGGATTACAGGTTTTCAATAGCTACTGATATAATAGTTGGTCATCCAGGAGAGACAGATGAGGATTTCGAACTAACTCTTGAGATTATTAAAGAGTCGGAACCTGATTTCGTAAATATATCTAAATTCTTTCCGAGACCAAATACTCCATCTAAGTTTATGAAACAACTTTCATCTCAAATTATTAAGGAGAGAAGTAGGGTCTTATCTAAGCTAGTTGATGATATACTATTAAAACGTAACAAGTTATGGCTTAATTGGAGAGGTAGTATTTTATTAGATGAATATGGTAGAAAAGGTACATTAGTTGGTAGGAATTATGCATATAAGATATTTGTTATTAACAAGATACATGGAGTGGATTTAGGTAATGTAGTTAGGATTCAAGC
Organism: uncultured Nitrososphaeria archaeon; assembly: GCA_964530465.1. Classification (GTDB taxonomy): domain Archaea; phylum Thermoproteota; class Nitrososphaeria; order Geothermarchaeales; family JDFR-13; genus CAZHBK01. Next base: position 3,136 of record CAZHBK010000034.1, read on the forward strand.
ATTAGATGCCTACACTACATGGATTAAAGCAGATATTTTAGGATTATCTTCTTTAAGCGAATTAAAAAAGGAGTTCGTCTTACATAGACATTAAATTTGCGTTTAAGGATATACTCTATAATGTCATCTATAGTCTCCAAATTATCGGTTGTATATAAGAAGGTTATACCAACCGCATCAAGTATATGTGCATCACTTCCAGCTGTAAATCCTATTTCATAACTATGTATCGTCTTATGAAGTCTCTTATAATTTCTATATATCAAAAGGTCAGATGCATTAGCGATTTCAATTGCATCAATTAAGTTGAGTATTAACTTAAAGTTCTTAAATGGCCTGAAAGGATCTAATGGATGTGCTATAGAAGCTATACCTCCTTCTGCATGAATATAATCGATTACCTCTGGTATAGACATCCTATTAAGTCTTTCTGTAGGGGGTAATTTTAAGATATTATAAGCTAGTAAATGGCCATTTTTGACGTCTAACTCAACTCCAGGTATAATGATAATTCTATTTTCATTACGGTATTTTCTTAATGCTTTTATCGCACCTTTAATCTCATTGTGATCGGTAATAGCTATAGCCGATAATCCAATCTTAATTGAATAATTTACTAGCTCATCAATATTGATTAATGAGTCTTTAGAGTATGTAGTATGTATATGTAAATCTGCTTTGAATAAGCTGCTCAATATACTCTCGCTCCCTCTTTAACAAAGCCATCAACCGTTAAAATCTTTATCCTTCTTCCATCATCAGCTGCAAGTATCATCGCTTCTGAATACTCATCAATAATTTTTTTAGGCTTGATGTTTGTGATAACAATTACTCTCTTTCCTATTAAATCATCTGGTTTATAATAATCTCCTAATCCAGCTAGTATTTTAAGTTTTCTATCGCCAATATTAACGATTAACCTAATTATCTTTTCAGTACCTTCTTTAAGTTCAGCTTGTTCAATAAGACCTACCCTAATATCTATCTTAGATAGATATGAAGCATCTATTAGTTCCTCCTCTCCACGAATTTCATTTAATTTCTTAATAAGCTCTTCCTTCGATATCCTCCTAAATAATGGCTTATAATCTTTAGATACCTCTATTTTATCAAGCTCTTTAAAGATTAGACTCCACTCTATATTTTTATCTAATCCTATATATCTGAAGAACTTCATACTACTCTCAGGTATTATTGGATAGAGAATTGTCATAATTGCAATTATCGCCCTTAATGAAGTATATATTGTTGATCGTGCTAAGTCGGGAGCGGTCCTAATCGTTTCCCAAGGGCGTTCCTTATTAATTAATGCATTTGCCGACTTAGCAATTTTTTGTACCTCATTTGGTATCTTTTGGAATTTCATCTCATAATAAAGCTTCTTCGTATTTGAGGCTATATTAGAAATTAGATTAATCAAATCAGATTGAGCCTTAGTCATAGGATTACATTTACTAACCACTCCATTAAGATACTTAACTATAAGCGTTATGACGCGATGTATTAAGTTTCCGATATTATTATTTAGATCTTCATTTATAATTTTCTCCATAATGTCCCATGTAAAGCTTGAATCTCGAGTTTCAGGTCTAATATTTATAAGTACATACCTCCAGTAGTCTGCTGGTAGCAGTTTTATTGCTTCATCACACCATATGCCGATTTTATGGGTTTTAGAGAATTTCTTACCTTCAAAATTTAAGTATTCTGTTGCTCCTATATAGAATCTTAAAGTATATGGATCTCCTGTAGCCATTAGAAGTGCTGGAAATATGATTGTATGGAATGGAATATTATCCTTCCCTATGAAGAATGCAACGTTAGTATCTGGATTCCACCACCATTCTTTCCATTTATCTCTTTCTCCCCTCTTCTCGAAATATTCTATAACAGCTGATATATATCCTAAAACTGCTTCGAACCATACATAGATAGTTAAATCTTCTGCACCTGGAAAGGGAGCAGAGATCCCCCACTTATTATTCCTAGTAATTGCTCTAGGTTTTAATCCCATTTCAAGCATCTTAATACTAAAGTTTTTAGCATTCTCAGATAGTGTAGACGAATTTATTATAAACTCTTTCAATTTATGTGTGAATTTTGGTAAGTCAAAATAGTAATGTCTGACTTTTTTAATTACTGGTCTTTGCCCACATACCGCACATCTTGGTTCGATTAACTCCTTAGGTGTTAGCAAGCTTCCACATTTCTCGCATTGATCTCCTCTTGCAGCTTCATAACCGCAGTGAGGGCATTTACCGATTATAAATCTATCTGGTAGATATAGCTTATCTCTTTCACAGTAGAAAACTTCATCTTCCTGCGTAAAAATATATCCATTATTAAATATCTTCATATAGAAATCTCTAACAAACTTAATATGTATGGGATTATGTGTTCGAGTGTAATTATCAAATCTAATGTTAAACTTATCCAATATTTCTAGTATTGCATTATGAATTTTATTGGTTATATCTTCTGGTCTTACGCCTTGCTTAATAGCTTCTATCTCAATAGGTGTACCATGTTCGTCTGAGCCTGATACAAATATAACCTCTTCTCCTACTAATCTTAAAAATCTAGCAAATACATCAGCTGATAATAGTGATCCTATTAAGTTGCCTAAATGTGGTATGAAATGTGCATATGGCCATGCTGATGTAACTATCCACCTGCCTATATCGACCTCACCTCCTCTATAAGCTCATTTAGGATATTTGATAATTCATTTAATAGTTTAATTTTATCTTTAGCAATTAGTTTCATAAGTATCTTCTCAGAACCACTTGAATACTGCATCGATTTCTTTCTTCTATAGATGATATCCTCAGGGATATTAAGTTTAGATGCAACGCCTCTTATTATTCTCTTACGGAGTCCGTCTCTCTCATTTGCAATTAGATATGTTGGAGGTAATGAAGTTATATATAGATATATAGATGGACTAATTAACGGATAATATATATCTATGTTAAATCTTCTTGAGATTTTCGTTTCTCTTTGAAAGTTAACTCTATATGAGAATATAAAATCTCTTATACACTCTTTAAAAGCATCTACGAGCGACTTCTCTCTACATATATGAAGGTATTTCACATATCCACAGTATAATTCATCACTTCCCTGACCCATAAAGATAACACTCTTTTCTCGTCTTTGTTTTAAGTATAACATCATCATATATAGTGGAATTGAAAGAGAGACCTGCATTATATCGCTGCTTTCGATAGTTAATATTATCTCTCTTAATAAATCCCTATTAAATTCATCGAGGTAGACTAGATTGTGTCTGTCTGACATGTTTAATAGATTAGCGCTTCTAACAGACGCATCTACATCATAGGAATTTCTCAAGGCTACAGTGATAAGATTTACAGGTAAATCAGTTTTTGCTGATAAGACTGCGGTTAAACTACTATCAATCCCTCCTGAAAATGCTACGTAAACTTCATTTACATTATCCTTTACATGAGACGCTAATATTCTCGTTCTAACAATGAGATACTCCTTCAAAACTTCTGTTGCGTGGTTAAAGTCAACATTGGTTTTCTTTTTCATAACTCTGTCATTAATTAAGTATCTAACAGGGGTTAAGCATGAAATGCTTCTATTAAATCTATAGATTCTATTAGGCGGTATTAGAAAAGCTTTTATATTAAACACCCATATTAATTTCAAATCAGAAGCAATTACGCCATTGCCGATATATGCTGTCTGTAACCCTATAGGATCTATAAAAATCTCATTCTTTTCAGTATTTAAAACTAGATACCTTCCATCTATACAATCGTCAATTTTCTTTAAATCGTCAACTGTAGGTTTACTTTTTTTCATGAACTCTCTAATATACTCATCTAATTTGCTAACATCTGGTACCTTACTGCTGTAGATATCGCCTATAATAACTAGATTATCAATAATCCTTACTTCACTTGGATCTGAAGATATTATTATATAATCATCAACTTGATATTCATTTAATTTACCGCTATAGAATAATCTAAATATTTTATCAATTTTGTTGATAATATCTTCACTTATTTCTCTCCATAATATGAGAAATACCATTCTAATAACCCACTATCATATAAGTATCATTCCTCTCCTTAACTCAATATGATATTTTCTTGAAGCATTAATTACCTTTAAATTTAAATTATGTAATATTTTGTGAGATGTAATGGATGGCGAATGTATACATCCTATTGATTATAGGTATGGTTCTAATGAGATGAGAAAGATATTCAGTAGGGAGCATAGATTAAAACTCCTTAAAGATGTGGAGTATAATCTGCTAAAGGCTTTAATTGATGCAGAGGTAATAAAGGATCATATAGATCTTGATAAAGTTAAAAAGGCGTTTGAAGAGACAAGTCTTGAAGACGTTAAGAGATGGGAGAATAAAATACATCATGAGATGATGGCTATTGTAAAGGCAATATCAGAGAAAGCTGGAAGTGAGGGAAAGTATATCCACTTAGGTGCGACATCAAACGACATACTAGATACAGCTATGAGCCTTCAGTTAAAAGAAGCAATATCGATAATCTCTTCAAAGTTGAAAAAATTAATTAATATTTTAATAAAAAGAGCGTGGGAAGAGCGAAGAACACCTATACTTGGAAGAACGCATGGAAGAGCAGCTTTAGTAACTACACTAGGGTTTAAACTATGCCTTTATATAGATGAATTATGTAGGATTTACGAAGTATTAAATCTCTTAAGAGATATATTTATCACTGGAAAACTCGGCGGGGCAGTAGGATCTCAGGTTGAACTCTATCCTAAAGGATATGAAGTAGAATCCAAGTTTTTAGAATATTTGAAATTGCCTAAAGCTAGATTTTACACTCAAGTTATTCCGAGAGATCGACTCGCTCTTTTAATATCACTACTTGCAATTTTATCATCAGTATTAGAGCATTATGCAAATGAAATAAGAATACTTCAGAGAAGCGAGATTGAGGAGTTATTCGAGCCTTTCACCCGCGAGCAAGTTGGCTCGTCTGTAATGCCTCATAAAAAGAACCCAGTTAAATGCGAAAGGATATGTGGATTAGCCAGAATTATAAGGGGATACGTTATAGGTGTATTAGAGAATATAGTAATGGAGCACGAGAGAGATTTAAGAAATAGTTCATTTGAAAGATGTATAATACCAGAGATAATGCTCATTATTGATGAGCAGTTAGAGTTAGCAATTAAAATTACTGAAGGGTTGGTTATAGATCAAGAGAGGATGCTGGAGAATATAAGAAGACAAGAGCCATTTATATACAGCGATCTATTACTTCAGTACGCAACTATAAATGGTGCAGATAGGCAGAAAGTTCATGAGATACTAAGAAGTATATTCTTAAGCTGTAAGGGTAGGAATGACTGCTTAAAAGCCATTTCATGTAATGAATACCTATCTAAATACTTAAGAGAAGAGGATTTGAAACGTGCAATGAATCTATCTACTTATGTAAACGCAGCAGAGCGTAAAGTTAAGGAGTTTATGGATAGTATTAAGCATTTAGATTTTGAGTTTCCTTCAGTATCTTCTCAGCAAGTTTGACTCCTATTCCAGGAATACTAATTAGGTCTTCCAACCTAGCGGTCTTAAAATCGCAAAGTCTTCTATATCCATAATTATAGAGTATTCTAGCTCTTCTTCTGCCTATACCAGGTATTGATGCTATTTCAAGTAATTCTTCTTTAATCCCATATCTAATCCTATGCTGTAAAATAGAATACTTCCTTGAAAGCATGTAGTTTTTAAAAAGCTTGCTTATTTCACTTGCCGCATATGAAAGCCATTCAGCATTACTCTTAATAACGTACAAATCTCCTGGTTCTACATGCCATATTCTCAATATATCGTCTTCACTTCTTTCTTCAATCCAGTCGTGGAGTACGAGTGCGCACTTCCAAGCTGATAATTCATTTTCATCATAAATATAATCAAAAAATCTCTTAATAGCACTAGAGAGATTAGAGTTATATTCTACGGCATAATTCTTCATGAGTATGTTGAGTCTATCATAAATTAATCTTCGATCTCCTCTTCTAATAGGTAGGACATCCATATCTTTAGACTTACTTATATAATACAAGAGCAATATATCTGGAACTTCATCATTAGCTACTCTTAAACTTACATCTTTAAATAATTTAGCTGTGGATGGAAGAATATATAATTCCGAAGCCCTCCTACCCAACGGAGTAGGAACATACAGACCTCTAACATCGTCATATAGTATAAGCTTCTTCTCAATTAAGCTATTGATTGCCTCCTCTAACTTTGCATAAATATATCGTTTGTCTTTTTGAATAGCACATAGGGTGTTAGATATAAATTTACTAATTGTATTGAAGTTAGCAGATCTGTAAGTAGTTATTAATCCGAGTAATTGTGCCTCTAAGTTCTCTCCCTCAAGTAGATGTGATGTTATAGGCTCTATCTCTCCCCTTACGTAGTTGTTCATGACTATATCTACTAAATCCTTATACTTAACGAAAATTAAAGAGATACCTAAGTCATCATATCCCGGTCTTCCAGCTCTTCCCGCCATCTGCTTATATTCAAATACACTTATATTTTCCTCAAATCCTCCGAGCCCACGTCTGCTAGTATAAGTGATAATGACCTTCCTGCTTGGCAGGTTTACACCTGCTGCTAGTGTAGGAGTAGCAGTTAGAATTTTAATTAGCTTATTTTTAAATGTTTCCTCAATAATTTCCCGATGTACCGGATTTAAGCCTGCGTGATGAAATGCTACTCCCACTCTCATTACATCTGCTAGACTCCTACTTAATTCGGTTATTTCGCTAGATTCTAAAATCTGTTTAGATATATATTTTAAATCTTCTATTTCATTACGGGTAAAGATCTTACTTATACGATACTTCATAAATCCAGCATACCTTTTAGCCTTCGTAACCGCTTCTCTTCTAGTTTGCGTGAATATTATTACCTGACCACCACTTAATATTGTGCTATATGCATTATCTAGTATCGGATCGCCTGTTATATTAGATACTTCTATAATACTGCCATCTGGAAATACTTCCATATGATCATATAATACACCTTCTTTAAGAGGTATAGGTCTCCAATCACTCTCTATAATTTCGGCGTTTAGCCATCTGCTAAAATCATCTTTATTTTTAAGAGTAGCACTTAGCACTATTATTTGGACGTCATTAAACTCTATCTTAAGCTTAGTCAATATTGATTCTAAGACAGGTCCTCTATCTGAAACTCCAATTAAATGTCCTTCGTCAGCAATAACTAATTTAATCTTCCTAATCCATTGTGGAGAGTGTCTTAGTATGGAATCCATTCTTTCGTTTGTTGCTATTATAATATCTGCATTCTTTAATTCTTCACCAGGAGTATCATAATCTCCAGTGGATATAGCTATTGAAATAGCCCTATTGTTTATTCTGAAGTTTAATAACTCTTTAAATTCTCTCAACTTTTCATTAGCTAATGCTTTTAATGGAACGAGATATATCACTTTACTATTGTGGAATTTTAGTAATACGTTAACTATCGCAAGTATAGCCGTAAATGTTTTTCCACTAGCTGTAGGAGTAGTTATAATTAAGTTCTTACCCTCTAGTAGTCCTCTTCTAATTGCTTCTTCTTGTGGAGGGTAAAGTTTGGTGTAACCTTTAGATTTAAACCAGTCAGTAATATACCTAGGTAGAGGTAGTTCTTCAATTAGCATGAGTATCTTTCTTCAATCTAGGTAATTAGACTTAGGCTATAGATTTTAAACTTCATAGTGTTGCTCCACGTACGGTCTTATAATGCCCCGGAGTAGGCTCGTAGATGATACTTGCATTTTTAAGTTTTTCTATGATTTCAATTATCTCATTCGTATCTTTAATATGGGTTGTTGTTATTACCTTCTCAATCCACTCATCTTCACTTACGGGTTCACCTCCTCTTTCTTTTTCCAGCATTCTTAAAACATTAAGTACTGTTGCTAATTTCGACGCTCTCTTTGC